>DAORCZ010001242.1:0-2499 GCA_035345735.1 Pseudomonadota bacterium
GGCCGGCGATGGCGGGGAGGAAGCGGTACATGAACTCGACGCCGCGGTAGAAGGCGTTGACGGCGATGCGTTCGTCGCGGCCGTGGGCTCGTACGTCGTCGACGTCGCCGAACATGCCGCTTACGCCATAGACCGGGATGCCGGCCTGTCTTAGCTGCTTGCCGTCGCTGGCTCCGGTGGACATGACGGCGGTGACGGGGACGCCGGGCCACATCTGGTTGGTCAGGCGGTTGACGGTGCCCAGGATGTCGGGACGCAGCGGGGACAGGGGGCTGGGGCGGGCCGTGCTCTGGGTCGTTACCTGGACCTGCGGATCGGCGATGGCGCGCTCGATGCTGGCCTTGACGGCGGCGGGCGAGTCGTCGGGCAAGAGCCGGCAGTTGACGTTGACGCGCACCGACTGGGGTAGGGCGTTTTCGGCGTGGCCACCGCTGACCAGCGTTGGGACGCAGGTAGTCCGCAGGAGCGCATTGTAGTAGGGCGAAGCCGCCGACAGCTGCGCGGCGGCGGCGGCATTGCCGGGATTTTCGGCGAGGGCGCGCATCTGCACGGCGATGGGATCGGCGAGCACCTTGCCGAACTGTCCGAAGTACATCTGCGTCGTCTCGTTGAGGCGCACCGGTAGCTCCAGGGCCCCGACGCGGGTGAGCGCCGCGGCCATGCGCACCAGGGCGTTGTCCTTGGTCGGCAGCGAGCTATGACCGCCCTTGTTGCGCACCTCAAGCTGGAGGTTGAGATAGGTCTTCTCGCTGGTCTGGATCTCCATCAGCAGTGGCTTTTGGGCTTTCTCGCTGCCGCCGCCGCCTTCGAGGTTGATGGCGTATTCGGCATCGATCAGCGCGCGGTGTTTTTCCAGCAGCCAGGCGATGCCGTTGTGGTCGCCGTTTTCCTCGTGCTCGGTCAGGGCGACGATGACATCGCGGGCCGGTACATAGCCTTCGCGGCGCAGGCGGATCAGGTTGGCCACGATGTCGGCGACCTCGCACTTCATATCGGTGGTGCCGCGGCCGTAGAAAAAGCCGTCTTGTTCGCGAAAGACGAAGGGATCGAACGACCAGTCGGAAGCCAGGGCTTCGACGACATCGAGGTGGGCAATGAACAAGATCGGTCGCCCGGCGCCGCGGCCGCGATAGCGGATGACCAGGTTCTGATTCTGCGGCGTCGGTCCGGTCAGGACGAGGTCAGCGGGGGCAAAGCC
Organism: Pseudomonadota bacterium; assembly: GCA_035345735.1. GTDB lineage: Bacteria > Myxococcota_A > Polyangia > Palsa-1104 > JAEUJZ01 > JAEUJZ01. The sequence continues at coordinate 1,199 of DAORCZ010001242.1, forward strand.
GGCCTGGCGCAGGCGAGCGGCCATCGCTTCAGCGGCGCGGGTGCTGCCGATGTTGGCGGTGGTGTTGATCTCGATGACCTCGCGGAAGAGCTCGCGGGCCAGCTTTTGCGCCGCGGGGGAACCGAGCGTGGGATCACCCTGCGCCGGGCTTTGGCGGCTGGGCAAAAGAGCGAACAGACAGATCGCAGTGACGAGCAGACAGCGTCGGGATCGGGAGCGTGCAGGGGTGTTCATGAGGGGGCCTCGCAGGGGAGAAGGCGAGCCGTACCACGGCGGCTGGCGCGGCGACAACGCAGCTGGGCATCGCACCTTGGCCTGTCTTTCCCCCCACGATCGGCGATGTCAGCGTTGGCGAAGACGGGGCGGTTTTTCTGATTTTTCCGTCGCTGACAACGAAAGTTGAAATTTTTTTGGGTGGGCATGCAATCGCCCGCGGGGGTCCGCTCTCTAATCGGCAGCTATCGACAAAGAGCACAGAGCGGCGATAGCGGGGACACGGCGGCGCCGGAGTGCGGTGGAGCCGGTGTGTGGGGAAGCGACCGAACCGAGAACCCTGTGCAGGAGAATCGTCATGAAGACCATGAATCGTAAGCTGTGGCTGGGCGCGATCCTTTTCAGCTTGGGCCTGGGGTGTGGGGATGGGGGCTCGCTGTCGAGCGATGTTCAGTCGATCACGGGCAGCGATGTCAGCGGTGAGCAGCTTGCGCTGCCCGATGGCGATGGCCGCGGGGCGATGGATGGGGCGGGGCGAGCGGAGCGCTCGGAGATCGATCGGCTCAAGGCGCTGCTGTCACTGACCGATGATCAAGTTGCGCAGATCCAGCCGATTCTGGATGCGACGCGGCAGGCACTGGAAGCGGTCCGGGCGCAGGTCAAGGCGGGCACGCTGAGCCGGGATGATGCGCACGCGCAGGTCAAGGCGCTGCACGACGCGCAGAAGAGCCAGATCCTGGCGCTGCTGACGCCGGAGCAGCAGGCCAAGTGGAGCGAGATGCGCGAGCATCACTGCGGTCCTTTCGACATCACCAAGCTGGCGGATGCGCTGGGGTTGTCGGCGGATCAGGTGACGCAGATCCAGGCGATCACCAGCGCGTCGCAGGACAAGGTCAATGCGGTGAACGCGCAGGTCGAAGCGGGCACGCTGAGCAAGGATGAGGCGCACGCGCAGATCAAGCAGATCATGGACGACACGAAGACGGCCATCGATGGCGTGCTGACGGCGGAGCAGAAGGCGCAGCTTGCGAAGATGATGGAGCATCGCCGCGGTCATCGTGGTGGGCCGGGTGGGCCGCCGCCGGGTG
>DAORCZ010001243.1:0-2499 GCA_035345735.1 Pseudomonadota bacterium
AACAGCAGACCCAAAAACCCAGCGACACTCCCTGCTTGTTGAATGCGCTGGGGCCAGCCAGCGTACGTTGACCCAGGCTGGCCGGTGAAGAGCTGGCGCGGCGTGGCCAGCGAGGGTGGAAGAGGGACCAGTCGTCGGGCGGGCATCGGAACCTCCTGCTTTTGGGCCACGCGTTAGGGGGAGCGCAGCGACAGACGCAGCGGCGCGGGGGGCGGCTCGATACTGGGATCGGGGGCCTCGGTCGGCGTCGGTGGTGTCGATGGCGTCGGGGGCGCCGGCCTGGGCTCGACGGTCGCCGGGGCAGCTGGCGGTCGGGATGACGTGGAGGTTCCCGGGCCTCGGCCTGGGCTGAGATTCGACTCCGGGCCGCGACGCACCGAGCCCAGCACCAGCCCCAAGCCGGTGAGCAAGAGACCGCCACCCACGCCGACCAGTGACGCTCCCAGAGGTAGGGTGACAAACACCTGATCGCAGGTCTGCAGCGGCGGTACCGGAGGCGCCGTGCAGCTCCCGTTTATGGCCCACAGCGGCGCTCCCGCCACCACGCTGGCTGCCCCCAAGGCCAATAGCGTCCCGCCCAGCGGTCGTAGCCAGCGCGGTGGCGGCGCCCGGCTGGCAACGACGACGACGCGGCTGCGCTCTTGCTCGGCGAGCAGGGCGCGCAGGTCGCTGAGGTAGCCTTCCACCTCGCTGCGGATCTCGGCTGGCACCAGGCTGTCGGTCTGCAGATAGAGCTCGAAGTAGGTGATGGCCTCGCGCGGCTGCGACAGCTTGCGAAACGACTGTCCCAGGTTGTAAAGCAGGCGCGAGACCGGCTTGAGCTTGTAGGCGCGCTGCATCTCGGAGATGGCGTTCGCATAGTCGCGGGCGCGATACAGGTCCACCGAGCGCTGGTAGTGCGCGCGGAACTCATCGGCCAGCGGATCATCAACGGCGCCCGGCACGGCATCGGGACAGGTCACGGCGGGGCGCGGCGGCGGATTGCTCTTGCTGGCCGGCTTGGCACCCTCGCTGGCCGGCCTAGCTGTGGCTGGCGTGGGCTTGGCTGGCTGAGCCTGCACCCGCCCCGGCAGGCCCAGCAGCAGCAACCCCACCCCCAGCAAATTAGACTGACTTGTCCAGTTGCGCCTTCCCGGGATCGCAGCCGGCTCGCCATGACCTTGAGCGCGCGCGCTGAGATTGCCGCCCCGCGACCGGGGCACGCTCGGCCGCCGCCAGCTAGCGCAGAAAGTCGACATTGTAGGCATCCGATTTTTTCGGACCGGCGGCCGGTGATGGGGCAGGAGCCGCGGCGGGCTCTGTCCCCTTGCCAGCCGTCTCTGTCGCCTCTTCTTTGTCCGCCTTGGGGGCTTCCGGCTCGTCGTCTTCTTCGCGCGCTTGCTTGACTTCCAGCAGCAGGGCCCGTGCCTTGCCCCGCGAGGGCTCCTGCGCCAGCGCTCTCTCGCAGCTCTTCTTGGCATCGCTGTACTTGCCGGCTTTCAGGAAGTACTCGCAGGCCAGCTCCTGCAGGGCGGCGCGATCGGGATGGCGCTTGAGTGCTCGCTTGATCAGGCGCAGCGCTTTGCTGCCTTTCACCTCGCTCAGCTGCTGTCGCAGCTCCGCCAGCTCGGGATCATCGACGGCGGGCGTCGGGCGGGCGGACACCGCGGACGCATCGACCCCGGCATCCTGGGCGCTCCCATCGACGCCCGCTGCAGACGGCCCGTCATGGGGTCCAGCCTGCGGGCTCCCTGCCGGCATCGTCCCGTCGCCACGGGGAACTGAGCCCGATCGCCACGAGAGCCCCGGCTCGAAACGCGAGACCAGGTACGCACCGCCCAAGAGCAACAGCCCGGCGCCGATCCCGAGCTGCAAAAGTCCAAGGCGGCGCTTGCGCGTTGGGTTCGGAGTGCCTCCCGGGGTCGGGGTGGCATGGACCCCTTGCATGCTCAGGCTGCGCTCGTCCTGCATGAGCGCCGCCCGCTGGGCCAGATCGCTGATCTGATCCTGCGACAGCGCCGCCTGCGTATGATCTTCGCTGTCTTCTTCTCGCAGCAGGTCTTCGTCCTGCACCTTCAGCCGCGAGAGCTCGCTCACCACATCCACAGCCGTCGGTCGATCTTCTGGCTTCTTGGCCAGCATGCGCAGGACGAAGGCTTCGAGCTCGGGCGGGATCTGCGGCAGCAGGTGTTGCAGCGGACGCGGTGGCGCAAACAGGTGCAGCGCCATCATCTCGCCGAGCGCCTCTGAGCGGAACGGTGGACGTCCCGCCAGCAGCTCGTAGAAGATCACGCCCAGCGAGTACACATCGGACTGCCCATCGATCTGAGGCTGGCTGCGGCACTGCTCCGGCGACATATAAGTCGGCGTGCCGACCAGCGTGCCGGTGCGCGTGTTCATCGACATCGCGTTGCTGTCGTTGCTGTCCTTGATCTTGGCGATGCCAAAGTCCAACAGCTTGACCCGCACCCCCCCAATCGCCACCGGATCCGGCACCAGCATCACGTTGTCGGGCTTGAG
>DAORCZ010001244.1:0-2494 GCA_035345735.1 Pseudomonadota bacterium
TACGACAGCTGATTCGTGACGATCGCCCGCAGTCTACTGAGCCTGGTAGGTTTCGATACGAGACACCATCGCGGGATCTAGGCCGGCGGTAGTTGGCCAGCCCCATCCAGCCCTGAGCGACGCACCGAGCAACGTAGATGGTACGGATGAATGGCAGCGAGCTGAGATAGAAAAAGGACGGAGGGCGATGCCGGGCGATCTGGGGTCAACGATTCGATGGCTTCCGAGCCTGCGGGATCGATCTAGAATATTCTGCAGCCATTTCTGTCCACTTAAGATCAGCCTTCGACGGGCCAGAAACTAGATGAGTTTGGCAGGACGGAATGATGAGTCCGATATCGACGGAGGAAAAAAGCGCTGCTCCGGTTGCCATAGCAGGCGGAATCTAATCTACACCGGGGATGACGACTGCGAGCGTACTGACCGGTGACGAATTACGAGAGCTGATGGAGCAAGTCCTGCCCGAGGAGGCCATCGTCGGCATGGTGGAAGCTGCCCAGTTCCAACAGCGAGAGCGGAAACTGGAGGCCATCTGCTTTGTCCGTGCGATGGTCATCGCCGCCGCCACCGGCTACGGCGGCCGACAGCGGGACGTGGCCCGCTTGTACTATGAGCAAGGCGCTCCGCGCGTGGCCCGAGGCGGCTTTTACGCCTGGTTCGGGCCGCAGTTGGAGGCGACCATGGCCGGGCTGTCCCAACGGGCTATCGAGTACGCCCGCGCGCAGCCGCTGGACGTGCCGCCCCTGATGCTCAAGCACGCACGCGATTGGCATATCGTGGACGCCACGACGATCAAGCTCCCAGACGAGCTGATGGCGGAGTACCCCGGTGCCGGCCGGTACGCAGCGCTCAAGGTCCACAAGAGGCTGTCGGTGGGGACCGGAACCCTATACCAATACCACTTCAGCCCCGCCAGAGAGCATGATGCTCCGCATCTGGTCCTGGATGAGAGCTGGCGAGGTCTGGGCCTGCTCATCGATCTGGGATACGCCAGCTTGAATTTCATCAGCGACTGCAAGACCTATGGAATCCGATTCGTAATGAGGCTGAAGGAGAGCTGGAAGCCCAAAGTGGAGTATGTCGCGCGGGGGCAAGTCCAAAATACGTTCTTTCCCGGGACGGACTTGGATGCGATGCTGCGGCAGGAGACGCTGGCGCTGGATGGACGGGCGATCGATGCCGACGTCACGCTCGGCAGAGGGAAGAACAAGGTAGTCTGTCGGCTGTGTGGCATCCCTGCGCCCGACGGTACCTACCGCTTCTACTTGACCAACCTGCCCCCGCGACTGGGTCCGCATCAGGTGTCGGATTTCTATCGAGTCCGTTGGGAGATCGAGTCCGATAACAAGCTGGATAAGTCCTGTAATCTCCTCAAAGAGATCAAGGCACAGACAGGACCGGCGGTGCGCGCACTGATTCATGCATCGCTCATCAGTTCCATGCTCGCGTGTCTGGTAGTCCACCGACACCGACTCAAGGATGCTCCCGCACCCCACCGGACCGCCGAGCGAACCGCGCCGCCGCTGCACCCGCAGTCGGTAGCTCGGGCCATGGGCTCGGCAGCTCGCAGTATCGCCAAAGCGTTTGAGCTGTCGGGAGAGTCTGCCCAGAAGGAGTGGCAGCACCTGGCAGCGTATTTGGAGCACTTGGGCAAGGACCCCAACTGGCGGCGCAGCCCCTCAATCCTGGACCAGCTCCGAGGCTGGCGCATCAACCCTGGCCGCCCCAGGTCTGTACGTCTTAGCTCAGCCTCGGGAAGGTTTGCTAATTGATCACAAATGGGTCCGGACCCTTCACGCCGCGCTTGGCGCCTTGCTCGGCGAGCCAGGCTTGCGGAGTCATCCGGGTCTGCTGCTTGAATGCGGCGTAGAACGTCGACTTGGTGGCAAAGCCAGCCTGCAGGCCCGCGGCGAGCACCGAGGTCGGAGCTCGGGCGGCCGCGGTTAGCAAGCGCTGGGCCTCCTGCACTCGGTAGCGCGCCAGGAGCTTTTGAAACGAGCCCCCGAAGTGGGTGTTGATGACCTGGGAGATGTGGTTGGTCGATGCGCCGACCGCTGCCGCCAGCTCCACCAGCCGCAGATCGGGATCGCGGTACAGGTGCTGCTCCTCCAGCAGCACCTGGATGCGCCGGGCGGCCAGGCGAGCTTCGTCTGCGGAAAGCCCGGAGCGGCGGTACTTGGGTTCTTTCTCGTCGGCGCCTCCGGCCGCGGGGTTTCGCCGCTCGGTCAGCGCCGCAGCCAGGTAGATGCGCGCCGCGCTCAGCTGCTGCCCTTGGATGCGCAGGAACTCAGCGCCCTCACCGACGACTGCCGCTCCGCCGCGCTGTCGATCGGTCGCCCGCGCCAGCCACTGCGCCGCGATGGTGGCACCGGACACCGCCGGCTCGCCGACCAGGGCAAAGACCAGATCCGGGTAGCGGGCAAAGATGCTGCGGCAGTAGGCTGCGATGGAGTCTCCGCGTACCGCCGCGCCGACGCTCGGGTCAAGGATCTCG
>DAORCZ010001245.1:0-2492 GCA_035345735.1 Pseudomonadota bacterium
GATCCGTAGAAGCCGGAGATCCAGGAGGCAGGAAGCTCGGGGCCCCCGGGCTTGTCGCGCTCGCGCGCCATCGCCTGCAGCAGGTGGACAAACTGCTCGTGAATGCCCGAGCGCACCCGCTGCGACCGGGGATCGGAGTCGGGGTAGCCACCGGTGATGATGTACTCAGCGACTTCGTCGGCGAGCTTCTGCGGGCTCTGCTCATGAAAATAAACCACCGGCGGAATGTCGCGGGTGACGTCGAGAGCGAACAGGTCGCGGATGCGCAGGGTCTTATCCAATAGGACCTCGGTAGCTGGGCGGCGGTGTCGTCCTTGGCGGGGTTCTGGGTCTTATTCCTACGGCCTTAAGGCCGACCGCTAAGGATAAATCCGCGGGCGGTAGTCCCGGTCGGAGGGCAGATCCCCCATGAAAGACAGGGCGGTCGTATCGCGCCGCTCGCCCGGGTAGAGCAGCACGACCGGAATGTTGTGGGTCTTGCCATCGATGAACTTGAGCAGGGCCGAGGAGCGGAAGAACGGGTAGAGGGCGCCGGCGCGGCCGATCAGCACCAGCGTGCGCTCGGTCTGATTGGGGTAGTCGGTCGAGAACTTGTCGATGAGACGCACCACGTCGGCCGCGATGCCGCGCTCGCCCTCGATATGCGGGGCAATCTTCTCACGCAGATAGGAAAGGGCGCGCTCGGGGTCCTTCTCGTAGAGCTTGCGCTCGCGGGTTATCAGCGCGTCGATGGCCTCGGCCCCGGTGGCGCGGATTCGGTCGAGCAGCAGCTGCTGCAGGGAGATCGACTTGACACCCCAGCCCTCGGCCAAGAGGTCGTCGGTAAGCCGCCGCATGTGCTGGCGCAGCTTATACTCTTCCGGTGGGCGGTATGGAAGGATGGCGAAACGGAAGTTGCGCATGGTGCTGATCTGCGGGCCGTCCTTGGCTAGCAGGTCGGCCTTGAGCGCGGCCACGGCGGCGGCGAGGTCGGTCTGGACGAACAGCGGCTCGGTCATGACAGCGACTCCCCGAAGGCGAGCAGGCTGGGGAAGTCCCAGTCAAACTCGGTCAGGTCTCCCATTCGGCGGAACCGCAGTCCGGGCAGCACGCGCAGCCGCTGGTCGACAAAGCCTTCCGATAGCCCGACAGAAGCGAGGTAGGGATTGACGGTGAGCGTACCGCTGAAGCGGAGGCTTCGCAGAAGGTACATGAGGTATGTCAGGGCCGCGTCAGTCACCTTGGGGACGAGCAAGGTGCGGGGGTCGCGGTGCGGGGACACCAAGCCTGCCTCTGAGGCCGCCGACAAGAGCTTACTCGCGAACTGGATACAGGTAGCGGCGCCCCAGCGGCCCGGATACTCACGCTGCACCCAGCGCAGCACGATGTCACGGTCGAGCCGCGGCTCGGGACCACTGCGCCGTTCGACTAGGAATGTGCCGGTGAACTGGCGATAGAGGGGGTCGGTAAGCTGCAGGTGAAAGTGACAGAGGACCTGGCGGGTCGGAAGGTCCATGCTGCGCCAGCGTCGAAGGACGGAAAGCGCGTCAGGGTAGGCATCGTAGCGGGCCGCGAAGTTGGCGAGCAGGGTCCGTACGCGGTGGAGGCTCTTGGCGCCGAACCAGCGCTGCTCGAAAGCTTGGATGGCACGGGGCGCCGCCGGTAGTGTGGGGTCGACGTGGGTCCAGTAGGCGCGCGACTCTTCGATGCCCAGTGCAAGCCGAAGGATGCGCGTGTGGACGACGGTTTCTTCGCCCTGTGCGACCTGGGCCTTTACGGCAAGCGCAGACTTTGTGGCCGCGAGGGCGCCCGAGTCACTCATGCTTGCGTCCTGGCGGGGCCCAGATAGAACGGCATCGGGTACTGGTCGACCTCGGGCAGTGGCAGCAGTGCCGCGGCAAGGTGGCGGATCAGCAGCTCAACAGCCTCCGGGGGAGTGCCCTTGAGCAGACGTCCGCCGGGGACCACCTGATAGCTCGGTGTGGTGCCGGGAATGCGGAGGGCCTCGCTGAACTGCTCGCGGTCGAAGCGGGCTGCCAAATCGATCGGCAGCGGCAGCACGCTAGCCGGCTCGGCCCCGCTTCGCTTGTGGAATGCCAGGCGCTCGTCCAGACGCTCGTCGAGCATAAATCCAAGAGCAAACAGCGTCAGAGCTCGCTCCCGGTCGGCCATCTGCTGTCGAGCTTGGGCATCGACGCGTCGAGCTGCCTCGCGCGCGGCCTCGACCGTCGCCCAGCCATAGGTCGTGGGCAGCAGACGCCTGAACAGGTCGCCACCGCCCGCGAGGTCCACGACGTCGGTCTGCCACCAGCCAAGCCGCGGCGGCTGGGCGAGCGCTTCGCCAGCCCAGGCGACGGTGATCTGCATGGCGAGGATGGCATCAAGGGTGCTGTCGGGGATCGGCGCGCTCATGGGGTGTCGAAGCCGTGTCATCCCATAATTTGGCCTGGCGATCCACTGTGCAAGGCGACTGCGACGGCTGAGGGTACAACTGGCCCGGCTGCGGTCGTGGC
>DAORCZ010001246.1:0-2490 GCA_035345735.1 Pseudomonadota bacterium
ACAGCAGCGTTTCGAGCAACCCACAGTCCCTGCCGTCGCTGCGGCTGCTACCTTGGCGTAAGGGCGCTCTGCCACTTTCCACCGTCGGGATGCAGCTCACGCTTGAGATCATTCGCGGCACGCAGGCCGACGACCCGTTTGCCTTCGCCGAAGGAGAGCAGGTCTACGTGCTGCGCTCGGCGCTGGGCGGGGCAGAGTCCGCGACGCTGCGCTGGGACCGCGAGCTTCTGGGAGAGCTGGCCGCGCTGCGTCGCCCCGGTCGCGATCCGGCCCTGGCGCAGCGCTTGGGCGAGCGCCTGCGCGCGTTCTTATCGACGACTCGCTTTGCGCAGAGCGAAGCCGAGCTGATCGCTGCCGTGGCGCGTGGCGAGCGCGTCGTTGTGACGCTGCGCCTGGCCGCCGCCGAGCTCTTTGCGCTGCCCTGGGAGCTGCTTAGCCTGTCGGGCTCGGGCCTGCACCTCGGCGCGCTGCCTGGGGTGCTCTTGCGCTATGCCTGGCCCGATATCGCTGCGGTGCCGCCATCGAGCGCGCCCGATTCGCTGGGCCGTGACGGGGGACGCGTTCTCTTTGCCTGGTCGGCGGCCGGCGGAGCGGTGCCGGTACGCGAGCACTTCGCGGCGCTGCAGTCGGCCTGCGCCGCTGCTCAGCTGCCCTTCGATGAGGAAAGTGACGTGGTGCCGCGCGTGACGCTCTCCCGCCTGGGCGAGGCGCTGGCCCGCGGCGAAGCAGCGCCTGAGCTGGCGCCGACCGTGCTGCACATCCTGTGTCATGGCGCGGCGCGCGGCGGTAGCTTTGGCCTGGCCTGGGACAGCGAGGACGAGACCGGCCACACCGTTATCGATGCCGCCCAGCTTCGTCAGCTGTTGTCGCCGTATGCCGCGACGCTGCGCCTGGTGGTGCTGATGGCCTGCGATAGCGCCAACAGCGGGCCCCTGGGCAACCAGCTGGGCAGCGTGGCGCAGGCGCTGCATCGGGCCGGCATCGCGGCGGTGGTCGCTTCCCGCTATCCGCTCTCGGTGGCTGGATCGACGCTGCTTGGCGACGCGCTGTACCAGTCGTTGCTCGTGCAGCCGGCGTCGCTAGAGACCGCGGTCTTGGCGGCGCGCACCCGCCTACTGCGCGAGTCGATGAGCCTGGACTGGGCGGCGCTGCAGCTCTACGCCAGCCCCGAAGATGGCGACGATACGCGACCGCTGTCGTTTCGCCCCTATCGCGGCCTGGCCGCCTTTGCTCCCCGGCATAGCCGCTTTTTCTTTGGCCGCGCCGTCGAGCGGCAGGGGGGCCTGGCCGCGCTGCGACAGCTGCAGAGCGATGGGCGGCCGCGCTTCTTGGTCGTCACTGGCGCCTCGGGGACCGGCAAGTCCTCGGTGGTGCTGGCCGGACTGGTGCCGGATCTTCTGGGCACGACGCAGCGCTCCGAGCGTGACGATGCGCTGGCCCGCACCGCGGCTGATCTGCTGCGGCTCCTGCCCGCCGCCAGCAGCGCCGGCTTTTCACCGCCGCTGCGGAGTGCCCTTGTGACCCTGCGGCAGGAGCTGACGCAGCTTGCGGCAGCGGGACTTGGCGGGGCCTGGGAGTGGGCGATGATGCGCCCTGGGGACGAGCCGCTCGCCGCGCTGGATCACGCCCTGAGCACGCGCCGCGACGAGAGTCGTCCCTTCCTGCTGGTCGTCGATCAGCTGGAAGAGCTGTTCACGCACGTCCATCACCCCGTCACCCGCAGCGCCTTCGCCAAGCGGCTGTGGGCACTGTGCCAGGGGGCCTCCGGCGTGTCGTGCATCGTCACGTTGCGCGTCGATTTCTTGGGGCGCTGCGGCGAGGTGGCGCTCGACGACAACGGGCTGTGGCTGGATCGCATCGCCTACGATGGCGAGCACCGCGTATTCATCGCCCAGCCCGGGCCCGACCGCTTGGCGGAAGCGATTCGCGAGCCGGCCGAGGCCGTCGGTCTGCACATCGCGCCGGCCTTGGTGCAGCGCATGGTCAGCGAGCTAGCCGGTGAGCCGGGGGCGCTGCCGCTCTTGTCGCACGTGCTCGATCTGCTGTGGCAGGAGCGACGTGGGCGCGAGCTGTCAGAAGATTCCTATGCCGCCCTCGGCGGGGTGGCCGGGGCGCTAGAGGGCAGCGCCGATCGCCTCTACGACAGCCTGCCGCCAGAGCAGCAGGAGCTGGCGCGTCGGCTACTTCTGCGCCTGGTCGGGGTCACCGCCGTCGCCGGGGGCGAGACCCGGTTGCGCGTGCCGGTGACCAAGCTGCAGGAGGAGCTCGCGTCGTCGGGGCCAGCGGCCCGCGATCAGCTGTCGGCGGTGCTGGGAGCCTTCGTGGCGGCTCGCTTGTTGGTGTGGGGCGATGCCGGTGGCGAGCCGGTCATCGAGGTCGCGCACGAGGCGCTGATCCGTCGCTGGTCGCGGCTGCAGGACTTCCTGCGCGCCGATCGCGAGCGCCTGCTGGAAGTGCGTGAGCTGACGCAGTGGCAGGCGCAGTACGACA
>DAORCZ010001247.1:0-2486 GCA_035345735.1 Pseudomonadota bacterium
CCCTGCGGCACCTCGGGCAGCAGATCCGAGATCGGCGGCAGGCCGCTCTCCGCCACGAAGCGCGGCAGCTCGGTAATGCGCAGATGCGCGTGCGGCAGACGCCCCAGCAACAGCTCATAGAGCACCAAGCCCAGCGCGTAGATATCGCTGGCCCGGCTCGCCGCCACCCCCTGCCACAGCTCGGGAGCCATATAGAGCGGGGTCCCCGCCAGCTGCCCGTGTAGCGAGGCATCGTCGAGCGTCGGCCGTCCTGGCTTTTGCGCGGCCGGTGGCGGGCCGGCGGGCAGCCCCTCAGGCACCGGCTTGAGGCTGCTTGTGATCTCGTCCAGCGAGTCGATGACCATGGCCGCAATGGGCAGGCGTGGTTCCGTGACCTCGCGCCCGCTAATCGCCGAAGGCGGAAGCCCAGCCGGCCCCTCGGGTTCGCTCTGCTGCGCCAAGCCAAAGTCGAGCACCTTGATCTCGCCGCTGTCCGAGAGCATGACATTCGCGGGCTTGATGTCGCGATGCAGGATGCCGCGGTGGTGGGCGGCGGCGATGCCGCGCGACAGGCCGACGCCGATCTTAAGGACGGTCAGCCAGTCGGTGGGCCGCGGCAGCTGATCCAGCGAGCAGCCCTCGACGTATTCATAGGCCAGGTAGGGCTGTCCCGCGATCTCGCCGATGCGATAGATGGCGACGATGTTGGGGTGCTGCAGGCGAGCAATCGCGCGGGCTTCGCGCAGCAGGCGCTGATGCGCGATGGGATCGTGCAGCCGTGGCGAGATCAGCTTGATCGCTACCCGGCGATCGAGGGCGATGTCCCGGGCCAGATAGACCGCCCCCATCGCTCCTGTGCCGATCTGCTGCAGGAGCTCAAAGCCGTCGAAGACCGACGGGACTCCTGGAATTCGTTCGCGCTTGGCCATCGCGTGCCCTCCCCAGAGGCAGGGACGCATGCAAGAGCGGTTCCGCGGCAGCGGGCCCCACCCCCGTCGGAGAGCCGGCCAGAGAGCCCGTCAGAGAGTCCGAAAAAACTGCGGCAAGCGCCGTCGAAATTGCAGCTGCGACACTTACAGCGGGATGTTTCCGTGCTTTTTCGGCGGGTTCTGCTGGCGCTTGTTGCGCAGCATGCGCAGCGCGGCGATGACCTTCTTGCGCGTCTCGCGCGGGCGGATGACCTCATCGACATAGCCCAGCGAGGCGGCGGTGTAGGGGTTGGCGAACTTCTCGCGATACTCGGCGGCATACTGCGCAGCTGCCGTCGCTGCCGCGGCGGGGTCAGCGAGGTTCTTGGCGGCGGCCTGCGCGATCTGCTCGCGGAAGATGATGTTGACCGCGCCTTCCGGTCCCATGACCGCGATCTCGGCGGTGGGATAGGCCAGGTTGATGTCGGCGCGCACGTGCTTGGACGCCATGACGTCATAGGCGCCGCCATAAGCCTTGCGGGTGATCAGCGTCACCTTCGGCACCGTCGCTTCGACGAAGGCGTACAGCAGCTTGGCGCCGTGACGGATGATGCCGCCGTGCTCCTGATCTTTGCCGGGCAGGAAGCCGGGCACATCGACCAGCGTCAGTAGAGGGATGTTGAAACAGTCGCAGAAGCGCACGAAGCGCGCCGCTTTGACCGAGGCATCGATGTCCAGCACGCCGGCCAGCACCGCCGGCTGATTGGCGACGATGCCGACGCTGCGTCCATCCATGCGCGCAAAGCCGATCACCATGTTCGCGGCGTGCTCGGGCTGTAGCTCGAGGAAGCGTCCGTCATCGACGATCTTTTGGATGATGTCTTTGATGTCGTAGGACCGCGTCGGCTCGATCGGCACCAGCGTGTCGAGCGCCGCGTCTTCGCGATCGGCCGTATCACGGCTGGCCACCACTGGCGGATCTTCGGCGTTGTTGGCCGGCAGGAAGGACAGAAGCTCGCGCAGCATGGCCAGCGCGGTTTTTTCGTCGCTGCAGCGCAGGTGGGCCACGCCCGACTTGCTGGTGTGGGTGTGCGCGCCGCCCAGATCTTCCTTGCTGACCTCTTCGTGCGTCACCGCCTTCACCACATCGGGGCCGGTGATGAACATGTAGCTGGTCTTATCGACCATCAGGATGAAGTCGGTCATCGCTGGCGAGTACACCGCGCCGCCGGCACACGGACCCATGATCACCGATAGCTGCGGCACCACGCCGGAAGCCAGCACGTTGCGCGTGAAGATCTCGGCGTAGCCAGCCAGAGACTCGACGCCCTCTTGGATGCGCGCACCGCCCGAGTCATTGAGGCCAATGACCGGCGCGCCGACGCGCATCGCCATGTCCATGACCTTGCAGATCTTGCCCGCGTACGCGCCCGAGAGGCTGCCGCCGAACACCGTGAAGTCCTGCGCGAACAGGAAGACCTGACGGCCGTTGACCAGGCCATAGCCGGTGACCACGCCATCGCCGAGCACCTTCTGTTCATCCATGCCGAAGTCGGTGCAGCGATGGGTGACGAACTTGTCTAGCTCGACGAAGCTGCC
>DAORCZ010001248.1:0-2486 GCA_035345735.1 Pseudomonadota bacterium
CACCGTGGTCTTGCCGGCGTCGATGTGGGCGATGATGCCGATGTTGCGTGTGCGATCGAGCTTCTTTTTCGAAGCGGGGGGGCTGGCCTGAGACATGGGCGGCGATTATAGGCAGCCGACGGCCGACGAGAACCCCCGATTTACCCGCCGCGGGCGATTTGCTCCCTCGGCGGGCAGCTAGGGGATAGCGCGACGATAGAACTCGACGAAGAACTGTACGTCGCCGTCGGCCACGACATGGTGCACAAGCTCTGGCGGGATGGGGCCGGGCTGGCTGGGCGCAAGAATCAGCTCGCGCCCAGCCAAGCCGTCGAGGCAGTAGCGTAGCTGCCCCGACACGACGTGGATCAGGCCCCACACGCCCGGCTTGGTCGAGTGCTGGCTGCGCAGTCCGGCGGGAATCGTCGCGGCGGAAAACTCGGGCGTGCGCTTGTAGGCGACGAAGCCTTCCGGAAGCTCTAGCCGATCGCAGCGCAGGCAGTCGAGCATCGCGCCGAGCTTGCTTTCCCGCCCCTCGGCGCTGACCACCCAGGGATGAAGAGTAAACGGCGGCTTGTGCCGCACGTGCTGTCCGTGTCCGCAGGAGAGCTCAGCGACCCAGTCGCCGACGTCATCTTGGTGGTAGCCGCTGATCGGTCGCTGCATGCGCGTTCCAGGAATTTGGGGGGAGGAGGGAGTTTATCTACAGATCCAGCAGATCGCGCAGCCAAGGCACGGGCGGCGGCTTGGGTCCGCTGGAAAGTCGCGACCACCACTGCGGGTCGTTGAGCCGCTGATAGCCGTCGGTGATGAGCTCGTGATACGACGAAGCAAGCCCGACATAAGCCTGCGCACCGCTGCAGCCATCGACGGTCAGCACGATGTAGCGAGGAAAGCCGCTGCCAACGTGAAGGACGCGGCCGACTTCCTTCCCGCTGGCATCGCCGCGTTGCGTAAAGACATCGGCCACCACCGGGCTTGATTCGTCCGCGGTGTAGGGGTCGTAGTGCAGGTTGGTGTACCAGCCGGGAAACGAGGGCCCGCCGCAGGAGGAGCCGCCAGTGACGAGCGAGTTGATGAAGGTCAGGTGCGTCGGCGAGAGCGGCTGACCGCGACGCTGCAAGGTCGCGATCTCGGCCAGCGTGTCGGTGATCTCGCGCAGGCGGATGAAGTAGTCGATGGCCGGCTCCAGCTCCTTGCGGCCAAGCGCGCTCAGGCTGTTCTGTCCCACCTCGGCAAAGCGCGACAGCGCCGCGAAGAACTCGGGATAGGGATCGACGTAGCCCGTCGGAAACTCGCACGTGACGGACGAGCTTTCGCTGGGCGCGGTGTAGAGCAGCGTGTCGTGGCGAAGCTCGGCCCAGGAAGCAAGCTGCGCGCCCAGCTGCCTGCGGGCCCAGGCTTCGGTGCTGGCCACGGCCGGCAGACCGGTCTTTCGCGGATCGCTGAGGTCCGCTGGTGGCGAGAGCTGGCGCAGTGCCCCCAGCCAGGCGGTGTACAGGCTGCTCTCAAAGAACGTCGGGCCCAGGCTGTCCACAAGCTCGCGCGAGCAGGCCAGCTCCGTCGCGTAGGGATAGGACGCCAGCTCGTCGCTGAGCAGCGCCGCCGCCTGATCGTTTTTGAGCGCGGCGAACGCCACATCGAGCGGGCTCGGCATCATCCGTTTCACCCGCCCATTGCCGACGCGATCGTAGGTGACGTCGGTCATCACCTGGCCGTCGGGCGTATAGCGCTTGGCCAAGAGGGCGAAGCTCCGCGGCTGCCAGGCCGGCCCCAAGCCCGCGCTTGCCGCGCGCACGTCCCCCACGCCAAGCGGTGGCCGGTACGGCGTCGCTTGCAGTGCCTGCAGCAGCGCATCGTCTTTTTGACCTTCGAGCTCGTCGCCGTTTTTCACGCCGAGCTGCGCAAACAGCGCCTGCAGCGGCTCGACCGAGAGCTGCTGCGGGAAGCCGACGAAGCTGCTCAGCGTAAGCTCGATGTTGCGGAAGCGGCACAGGGACGAGCCACTCAAGAGCCGGGTGAGAAGCAGCGCCGCCTCGAACCCGCGCCGACCGACCAAGAGCGTCGAGTCTCCCTCGGTATAGAGCAGCGGCATATCGACCAGGCCCAGCCACATCACGGCGCGGAAGTAGCGCGCAAGCGCCGGGCTGTCGGTGTAGTGTCCGCGCGGCGTGAACTGGCTGAAGTCGATCGCGCGTGAGACACCACACAGGCTGACCTCGGCCGCTCCGCTCGCCGACAGCGCTGCCTGATAGAGCCGCGCGATCTCGACGTCGTCAGCGCCATGGGCCGCGGGCTGCAGCGCCCCGGCAAGCAGGCTGGCCGCGACGGTAAGGTACAGATCGAGGTCGTGAACGCTGTCGCGGCTAAAGTGCGGCAGCGATCCGCTCAGTCGCAAGCGCAGCTCTTGCAAGAGCGTGCCCACTTCCCCCGCCAGATAGCGCGACTCGACGGTCTGCAACAGCGAGTCATACGAGCGATGCACCGCTTCCAAGATCGAGTCGGCC
>DAORCZ010001249.1:0-2483 GCA_035345735.1 Pseudomonadota bacterium
ACGGCGGAAGAGCTGGGGCGGGCGTTTCTGGTTACAGCGACTGGTTGAAAAAGAGCGAGAAGCAGCTGGTGGTGAGGCCGTCTCCGACCACGCCGATGTCGGTCCGCCCGTCGCTATCGATATCGAAGGTCACGGCCGCGAAGGGGCGACCACACTGGGTGTCGATGCGGATCCGCGGCACGTCTTCGAATCCGCGGCCTTGCTTGTTTAGAAAAATGTTCAGCTGGTTGGCGTCGCGGGCGGGCGCGATGATGTCGGCGATGCCGTCGCCGTTCAGGTCAGCCAGGGTGAGGTTGCGCGCTCCGGCATCGGTGGCCAGCTGGTACTCCGAGTAGTTGGGAAAGCCTTGGTTGCGAATGATGTGAACTTTGTTGGAGAGCGCGCAGGCCAGCACCAGATCCGGCTTGCCGTTGCCATCTGAGTCCATCGTCGCGATGCTCGTCGGCTGCTGGCAGCCCGATGGCAGCAGGTTGTAGCGCGTCGTCGGTGAGTTCTGAAACAGCCCATCGCCGACGTTGAGGAAGATCGTCACCTTGTACTTGCCGCTGCCTGGGGGCTCGTCCCCGGCATTCGCCACGGCGATATCGGGTCGGTTGTCGTTGTTGTAGTCGCCAGCCACCAGACTGCTGGGTTCAATCGCGGTCGAAAAGGGACTCCCGGCGATCTCGGTGAGCACGCCGCCCCCTTGGTTGAGGAACACGCGCAGAAATCCCGCCATCCCGGCGAAGCTGTTGGTCAGCGCCAGATCGGGGCGCCCATCGCTGTTGAGATCGGCGGTGGTCATCGCCGAAGGGTTCGGCCCGACGTTTTGCAGCGCGCCCTTGGTGAACTTCCCGGTCCCATCGTTCAGCAGGAACTGGATGGTGCCGTCCAGGCTGTTGGCCACCACCAGATCCAGATCGCCGTCGCCGTCAAAGTCGGCGGTGACGAGCGGCCCAGGTCCCGCCCCGACCGTGTAGTCGGCTTCGAGCATGCTGAGGATCGCGGAGCTTTTGGAGAAGAGGGTTCGTACCGCCGCGCGCTCCGGCAGGCTGATGGCGAGATCGACATCGGTGGTGGGATCGAAGCGTCCGACCGCGACATGGGCTGTGCTGTTGAAGTTGACTTGGAGGTTGCTGCGAATCTCGGTGAAGCTCACCGTGTCGGAGAAAAAGCGGAACAGGTCACGGCGCATCGTCGCTGAGCCATCTCGGTTACTGACCGCAATATGGGTCAGGCCGAGGCCGGCATGGGCCGGGGTCGTGACCTCGATCTCGGACGCCGACAGGAACGACAGGGGCGCCGCGGCACTGCCCATCATGACGCTGCTGTCGGGCCGAAACCCCCAGCCGGTCAGCCGGACGGGTTCGTTGCCACGCGTCGATCCCAGCGGCGGCGAAGCCCTAAGCAGGAGGGGCCGTCCGTCGGCGCACGCGCCCGGGTCAGTGACCGGGAAGAGCGGAGCGCGCAGCGTCTCGTCGAGGCCACTAAACGTCGCCGTCTGCCCCACGCCACTGGCCAACAAGCAGCCGCGTCCGCCCGGCTGATCGAAGGCCGCCACACTCACCCCCAGGTCGCCGCCAAACCCACTCGGTAACTGCAGAAGCAAGGTCAGCGCCGAAGGCGGAGGCGAAGGGAGGTCCCAGGGGTCGAGATCCCGCGCCGCGGCAAAGCCGGCATGTGTGGCAATCGCTTGCAGCGACTGGGCCGTGGGCGGGATGGAATCGACGGTGACCACCACCGTGGGATCGCGCGAACAGGAGACCAGAGCGAGCAGCCAGCTGGCAAGGACGGGGTGCTTCACGGCGCAACCTCCTTCCCTGGAAGTATCCCGCCAAAAAATCACCGATCGCGCATCCATCGACCCGAAAAGATCGCGTCGGCAAGCAGGCCGTCGTGGACGGTGGGAGGTGTAGTAACATGACGAAGATAGGCGAACTGCCCGCATGAACGCTCAGGCACCCCTTACCGACGACACCCAGGGAGCCCTTGGCCTCAAAGTGCAGGGCTACAAGATCGTGCGGCTCCTGGGGCGCGGCGGCATGGGCGCGGTGTTTGAAGCCGAGGCGGATGGCAAAGGCAGCGTACCGGGGGTGGACCGCGTCGCCGTGAAGATCCTGGCGCAAAAGCTGGCGCAGGATCCGATGGCCATCAAGCGCTTCATGCATGAAGCGCGGCTGACGCTGCACCTGGATCACCGCGGCCTGGTCAAGATCTACAGCTACGGTCAGCTAGAAGGCGGAGCGCCCTACATCCTGATGGAGTTTCTGGTCGGTGAGTCGCTGCGCAGCCGCATCGCGCGCGCCGCCCCGCTGCCCATCGAGAGCTGTCTGGCCATCGGCTTTCAGCTCGCCGAGAGCCTGTCTTTGGCCCACAAACACGGCATCGTTCATCGAGATTTGAAGCCCGACAACGTCATGCTGATCGAGGATGGTGCGGCGCCGAAGGGTCAGCGGGCCAAGGTGTTTGACTTCGGCATTGCTAAGAGCGTAAGCGAGCTGGGT
>DAORCZ010001250.1:0-2483 GCA_035345735.1 Pseudomonadota bacterium
GAGCTTCACCGCTTCGACTCGCGGCTGAGCCTCCCGATGGTGCTCGAGTCCCTGCTGGTTCTCGATGAGCTGCGCGCTTGCCAAGCTCTGATCGAGATCACCGCCTACGGCGTGCGCCGCGCCTGCTGCCTGTGCGGGATGCGCTCGGAAGCCTGGGCCGTCGATGCTCGCGAAGCGGCGAAGCTGCCGATCCGGCATGCCGCTCCCTGCGCCGGTCAACTCGTCGATTCCCTCTGCCAGCGTCATCCCGTCGTCGCCGAGCTGGCGCAGATCGAGCGTCGCAACCTCGACAGCCCGACTGCGGCCCAGCTCGACGCCGGGCGCCGCGCAGCCAAGGTCGAGAGCTTCCATGGGTGCCGCTCCAGCCGCGAAGTCGCTGCGCAGCTGGCCCTGGTGGCGGCGTTGCCGGCGACCCCCTACCGGCAAGGCGTCTGCGCGCTGTGGCTCTGGGCGCTGGCCCTGGGACCGTGCCCGCTGGATCCCACCACGGACGTATTTTCCGAGCGCCGCGCCCAACAGCTCGCCGACCTGGTCCCAAGCTCCTCTCTGCCGGCCCGTGAGTCGTCGCGGCTCCGAGGAATCTCCGCCGCCGCCGCTTGGCTGCTTTCCCCGGCCGCGGGGGTCCCCGACGCGCCGGCTCGTTCTCCCTCCCGGCCCGGCCCTGACGTGGCCCATGTCAGCCCCTGACTCCGGCCCGGAGCCGGGGACCAAAGGCTCCGCCAGCGCCTGGAACGAAAAGGCGCGCGCCTTGGCCGTCCACATCCGTAAGGCCCGCACCCAGCGCCAGATGACACCGTGGACGCTGGCCGAGCAATGCCGCCTCTCTGTCTCCACCGTCCAAGACATCGAGCACGCCCGCCCGGTAGACCAGGCGGCGATTGAGACCATCTGCCATGTGCTGGGCCTGGACGCCCCCAAGCTCGACGGCGATCCCGTTCACACCTTCGCACTGCTCATCCGCCAGCGCCGCGAGCAAGCGCGTCTGAAACAATATCAGCTGGCCACCCTGTCGGGCCTGGCCTCCAAGACGATCAAAGAGGTCGAGCGCGCCGCCCGGTGGCCCCGCGCAGAGACCTGCATCGCGCTGTTCTCAGTGCGGGCGCTACACTTGAAGGAAGAAGACCTCACCGCGTTTGTGACCGACCTGGACGAGGCCAGCGAGCTGGCGAAGAGCCTGCGCCAGCTGGCGGAAGAGCGCCTCAGCAAAAACCCCAAGCTCCTCGGACGAACCCATCGCCCCGAGCGGGATCACGACGAAAAGGAGGAGCCGGAGCGCGTCGGCCCGCAGCCCCCGGACCCAACCAAGCCCCGGCCGCCGTTGCTGTTCACGGTCCGGGTGTACGGCGACGGTTCGATCCTCTTCAATCCTTCGCTCAAGGCCCGACGGCAATAACCGCCCGGGGCTGCATCGCGTGGCCTCAACCTGGACGAGTCAGCGCCTGATGCCGCTCTCCACCTCACAACGCTGTCCTTGCTGTGGAGGCGCCAAGCTGGTAGCCACCTGTCGACCCGGCCGCGTCGTCCGCTACCGCAATACCATCCTGACGTTGCCGGCTGACCTTCCGCGCCCCAGCTGCAAGCGGTGCAAGTACGAAGAGCTGAGCCTGGCCACCCTGCCGAGCGAGCTGGCAGAGCGCTTGTACCGCGACAGCCTGCGCGAGCGAGCCAAGCTGGTGCTCTCGCGTCTGCGCCCTTATCGCTCCCAGCGGCAGCTGGAGCTATTAGCCAACCTGAGCCAAGGCTACCTGTCCCGACTGGGCGCCGGAGATGGCACGCCAAGCGCGCCGCTGGTCAGTCTGCTTGCGTTGCTTGCGGCCCATCCGGACTTGATCGACGAGTTGGAAGCTTTCTGGACGCTGCCGCCCGAAGGGTGAGCAATCGAATTCCATAGGCGCGCTCTGCGCCGCGCAGAGCGCTGGGCTAGAAGCATTCACTATGGGAGTGCTCGCTCGCTCTGTCTGTTCCCAAGCCTGAGACAGATAGGAGTGCAACTACCTGAACAAGGGGCAAGCCCTAGTACCCGGCCGGCAGGGGGCTTACAATGCGTCCTCACTGGCCAAATTCAGGCAGCGCACGACCGGCTTTTCCGCCGCTGCGCGACGGGGCGGAAAAGCCTGATTGCGATTCTCGACGGGGGGATGAGGTCGCGGTGCACGATGCCTTTTCGGTGAACCGCGGACAGCGCCGAGGCAATCTGCATTCCGATCTGGACGGTGGCCTCCGGGGACAGCTTGCCGCCGCTCCGAGCGGCGCGGGCCTCCCCCAAGACCCCCGCGGGACTTGCGGGGGAGGCCCGGGGTGCCGGGGCCGCAGCCCTGGCGAGTGTGGGTGCAGCGCGGCGGGGAACCGACCGCCCCCCGGGTGGAAGGGAGCGCAGCGACAACCACCCTTTACGAACCACACTCGCCAGGGCTGCGAGGGGCCCCGCCCCGAGAAGCCCTGGCACCCCAAGCTGTTGGCGGGAAACAACATGCGACGAATAG
>DAORCZ010001251.1:0-2482 GCA_035345735.1 Pseudomonadota bacterium
GAGGTTGCCTTGGCCGCCCCCGCCGTAGGAGGTGGCGTCGCTGTTAAGGATCTCGCGCCAGACGCCGGGCTGCGGCACGCCGAGCGGATAGTCGGAGCGCGGGACGGGGGTGAAGTTGAGGACGATAAGCAGGGTGTCCTCGGGCCGGGGGCCATGGCGTAGGAAGGACAGCACGCTGAGGTCGGCGTCGTCGGGATCGAGCCAGGTGAAGCCGCCGTCGTCGAAGTCGCGGGCGTGCAGGGCCGGTTCGTCGCGATAGCGCTGGTTCAGGTCGCACAGCCAGCGATGCAGGCCGCGGTGCGACGGCTGATCGAGCAGGTACCAGTCGAGGCTGCCCTCGTGATCCCACTCGCGCACTTGGCCTAGCTCGCCGCCCATAAAAAGCAGCTTCTTGCCGGGCTGGGCCCACTGCAGCGCGTAGAGCAGGCGCAGGTTGGCGCGTCGCTGCCAGTCGTCGCCGGCCATCTTGCCGTACAGCGAGCCCTTCATGTGCACGACCTCGTCATGCGACAGCGACAGCGCGAAGTTTTCGCTGTGCGCGTACATCATGCGGAAGGTCAGCAGGTTGTGATGGTAGCGACGGTAAATCGGATCCAGCGACAGGTACTTGAGGGTGTCGTGCATCCAGCCCATGTCCCACTTGAGATCAAAGCCCAGGCCAGCCAGCGGGCCGGTGGGCGGATCGGGGAGGGCGACGGGCGGCGGGCCGGCGACGCGCGTTGTGACCTGCGGGAACGAGGTCGATTCCTCAGCGATGCACAGCACATCGGGATGCAGGCGACGAATGTCGGCGTTAAGGCTGCGCAGAAATTCCAGCGCGCCCAGGTTTTCGCGGCCGCCGTGGCGGTTCGGCTGCCACTCGCCGGGCTTGCGGCTGTAGTCGAGGTACAGCATCGAGGCCACACCATCGACGCGCAGGCCATCGACGTGATAGCGCGACAGCCAAAACAGGGCGCTGGAAAGCAGGAAGGCGCGCACCTCGTGCCGCTCGTAGTTAAAGAGCAGGCTGTTCCAGTCGGGATGCACGCCCTTTTGGCGATCGGCGTGCTCGAAGAGGTGCGTGCCGTCGAAGTAGCCCAGGCCATGCTCGTCAGCAGGAAAGTGCGAGGGCACGAAGTCGAGGATGACGCCGATGCCGTGCCGATGCAGGCAGTCGATGAGGAACATCAGATCCTGCGGCGTGCCGTAGCGCGCGGTCGGCGCAAAGAAGCCGGTGACCTGATAGCCCCACGATCCGTAAAACGGGTGCTCCATCAGCGGCAACAGTTCAACGTGGGTGAAGCCCAACTCCGCGACGTAGCTGGCGAGGGCCGGGGCCAGCTCGCGATACGACAGGAAGCCGCCCGCCGGACCGCTTGCAGCGCCCGAGCCACCCGATCCGCCTGTTCCGCGACGCAGCCAGGAGCCCAAGTGGACCTCGTAGATCGAAATCGGCTGCGCAAGTTTGGTCGCCGCTCGCTCGGCACGCACGGCCAGCCAGGCCTCGTCGCTCCAGGCGTAGTCGAGATCCCAGATGATCGACGCCTGCTGCGGTGGTACCTCAGCGAAGAAGGCAAACGGGTCGGCCTTGTCGGCGCGATAGCCGTTGTGCCCCGACTCGACGTGGAACTTGTAGCGCTCGCCGCGTCCGAGACCGGGGATAAACGCCTCCCACAGGCCGCTGGGTTGATCGCGGTGCGACCGCGGCTGCAGGCGATCGACGCCAGGCTGCCAGCCATTGCGATCGCAGATCAGCGACACCGCCTGGGCATTGGGGGCCCACACCGCGAAGTGGCAGCCGGCCACGCCCTCGCGTTCTTCCAGGTGGGCGCCCAGCACGTCGTACAGGCGCAGGTGCCGGCCTTCGTTGAACAGATAGACATCGTCATCGGTCAGGCGAGAGCTCGGGGCAGGCATATCGTGGGTCCGATAGTAACCGCAGGCGGGGACTCTTGGGTCGGTGGCCTAGGGCTGCAGCAGGACGGGAATCTGCGACGCCGAGAACAGGTCGCTGCCGGTCTGCGGTGGGGTCGGGCGAGGGCTAGGCAGCGGCAGGCTGGTGTCGCCACCGGCCAAAAGATCGGTCACCGCCAGGCGCAGCGTGCCGTCGGAAGGGGACAGGCGGGCCGAGACCAGAAGCTCGGCCCCCGGGCTCAGGTCCAGTCCAGCGACGATCTCGGCCTCGCCGGCTGCGGACAGCGGTCGCGCCTGGCCGTTGAGATCACCGCGCAAAAGGGCACCGCGGATCTTGTCATCGGTGGGGCGCGGGGTCGGTGGGCTCTGACGGCTGGACGCGGGTCCCTGTGCACCTGAAAGCGTCGACACAAAGACCGCGGCCTTATCCGGCGGCATGCGAATCGTCGTACCCGAGGCAATCGGCGCCCGTCGCGCCAGGGCCAGATCCACTGGCGCCCCGGCGGGTCCGCCCGGCGTGCGTAGCTCGACGGTCTTGAGCAGCGAAAGGCCCAGCTCGCCGCTGCCTCCCGACAGGGACGCTGAGCCG
>DAORCZ010001252.1:0-2479 GCA_035345735.1 Pseudomonadota bacterium
AGACCAGCCAGATGCTTCTGCGCGAAGGTGCTGCTGCAGTCTTGGCGAAGCTACGGGAGGAGTTTCCTGGACAGATTCCGGCGCAGCCCCCGGCGAAAGACGCGAACCCGCGCATCGATGCATCGCTGCGGCAGCGGGCGTTCGGGCACGGCGATCCCTATCTGCACTGCGACCGCGGCAAGCAGTTCGCATACATGCGGGGGGCGCTGGCGCGTCCCGATCATCAGGTCGTGCTGCTGCCCGGCAGCCAGGGTGAAGCGCATGAGTTCTTCCTGGCCCGTCTGGAAGTCGCGCTGCCCAGTGACCTGCCGCGCAAGGTGCTGCGCGTGCCGTGGCGCAAGGCACGTCCACCGTCGCCCAGCTTCCCCGTCGATCGCCGCGATTTTCTGTCGGCGCTGCTGACCGCGCTGGGCCAACCGCAGGCCGATGAGTCCGCGCTGACCAGCGCGCTGTCGCGCAACCTGCAGCACCACGTCTTGGTCCTGCTGCATCCGGTGGTGCGTCGCGGCTACGAAGATCCGGCCCTGGTCCGCTACTACACCGACTGGCTGCCGAGTGTGCTGTCAGCGCTGCGCACCGACTATCCCTGCAAGCTGGTGCAGCCCATCGAGTGGCAGCCGACAGCAGCCAGCCCCAGCACCCCAGACATTCCTGCGACACCGTCGAGCAGCGAGGTGGCCGCGCGTGCGCTGATCGCGCGCCTTGTGGCCCAGCGCAAGGCACCGCTTTTGATCGAAGCGACTAAGGATCTGGCGCCGATCACGCGGGCCGATATCGAAGACTTCCTCGATGTCGTCGGCTACGCGAGCACGCTGCCGGCCGATGAGTGCGAGCGCGCGCGCGAGGAATTCATCGCCGCCGTGTTCAGCGAAGGCGCCAGCTCTGAGCAGATCTTGCGCCGCATCAACGACGAGCTCCCCGACGACCTGTGATGCCCCCCAAGGACCTTGCCATGACGACGGCTTCTGCAAAATCAGCCTCAGAAACTACTTCGCGCACGCTGCCTGCGGAGAAGCTTTACCTGCTGTATGAAGGACGCGGCAAAGGTGGCGCAGCGACCACGGTGAACCGCGGCGAGCAAGGTTCGTACCTGGCCGATGTTCGCTTGCGCGATGCCGTGCGCACCGCGGTTGCGCTGGAAAAGCCGCTGCTCGTCACCGGCGAGCCGGGCTGTGGCAAGACCGCGCTGGCTTGGTCGGTGGCGTCGGAGCTTGGTCTGGGCGAGCCGCTGCCGTTTCACACCCGCAGCGATCATCACGCCATCGATGTGCTGTACAGCTTCGATCACATCCTGCGTTTCTTCGACGCGCAGACGCAGCAGGAACGAGCCCGCGACCCCGAAAACTACGTCAAGCTGGAGGCCCTCGGTCGCGCCATCGTCGAGTCAGATCCCAGCCTGCGCGGGGCCGAGTGGCGCGCTCGCTTGGCGCAGGACGACGACGTGACGGAGCTGCCGCTGGGGCGGCGCGTCGTGCTGATCGACGAGATCGACAAGGCCCCGCGCGACTTTCCCAACGATCTGCTAGACGAATTCGATCGCATGGAGTTTCGCGTCAAAGAAAAGCCCGGCCTGCGCTTTTCTGCGTCGCTGCGTCCCGTCGTGATCATCACCAGCAACAGCGAGCGTCAGCTTCCCGATCCTTTTCTGCGGCGCTGCGTCTATCACGGCATCGACTTCCCCGATGCGGCGATGCTGGAACAGATCCTGCGGCAGCGCATCGCGCCCGACCTTCCCGATCAGCTGGTGCAGGCGGCGCGGACGCGCTTTCTGGATCTGCGCCGGCACGGCGAAGACAAGCTGCTGGAAAAAAAGCCCGCCACGGCCGAGCTGGAAGCCTGGGTGCGCATGCTGCTGTTGGCGCGAGTTCCCGTCGAGAAAGTCGCGAACAGCCCGCTTGCTGAGCTGCCTAACGTCAGCGTCCTCATCAAGACCGAAAAGGATCTGGCATGGGTGCGCAAGCAGACGACGCGCTAGGCCAAGGCAGCGCAGCGACGGATTCGGCATCGCCGCTGGCGACTTTTTTGGCGGTGCTGCGGGCCCGCGGCGTGCCGATTGGTGTGGCGCAGCACCTGGAAGCGGCGCGCTTGCTGTCGCTTCTGGGCCCGACCTGCGATGTCCAGGCGCTGGCCCGCGGCCTGGGGGCGCTGCTCGCCCGCGATGGCAAAGAAGCGCGGCTCGTCGAAAACCTGTTCCTTGACGAGTTCGCCGAGGCGTTCCGCTTTCCCGACTACGGCCAAGATCTGCCCGCGCTGCGCCAAGCCGACCTGCGCAAGCTGGTCGAGCGGGCCGAGCAGACGCGCCCCGCCGATGACGAGCGTCGCCGACTTCGCGCCGCGCTGCGCTGGCTGGTGCCGCTTGCGATCTTGTTCGTTGCCGCGCTCGTCGCGCTGGGCCTTTGGATTCGCGCTCCGGCGCAACGACAGAAGCCGACGCCAAAGCCCGATCCCCTTGTCGTGACGCCCGCTGCACCGATGTCAG
>DAORCZ010001253.1:0-2476 GCA_035345735.1 Pseudomonadota bacterium
CCAGTGTCTTGGACCACTGCCAGGACCACCGCCTCGCGCAACCCAGCGAGATCACTTGCTGCAGGCCTCTTTGCACAGTATGCGGGGCAGCAAGGAGAAAAGCTCCGCGATGGACACTTCGTCCCGTCGAAAATCGCAATTTTCACCTCCCCCGAAACAGCGCAGCGACGGCAAGCCGGGGAAGTCCATCCCCGCAGCGTCCGCGCTCGCCCCCCCTGCATCGCTACCTCGCCATCTGGCCAGCAAGCCACAGCACACCCCCTACAGCAGTGTCAGGGGGGATGCGTCGCCCCTGCGGCCTCGCCTGATCACTCGCCGATCGCTAGACACGCGCGAGGCCCGCACAGTCAGCGGCAGCCCGTTGCCCAGAGCCACAGCGTCGCCGTAGTCTGCCAGCACTGGCCTGACTAGGAGCTCGTTGCCGTAAGCATCTGGGGCGCTGGAGAGCTGCTGAAGAGGGCGGGGACGAGTGCGGCGAGGTGGCTCAGAGCTGAAAAAAGAGTCGTCGCAGCTGCGGCAGCGGGCGCTGGCGGAGTGTGCTGTGGTGCCCGGCGGGCTTTGTGCAGCTTAAGCAGGTTGTGCGTCAGCGCGATCAGCGACCATTCGCCCCGCGCTTTGCACAGGCCGCGTAGGCTCAGCGCGCCGAGACCGCGGTTTTTGATCTGGCCGTTGACCGGCTCGACGATTGCTTTGCGCCGTCGGTACAAGGCGTCGCCGACCTCTGTGTTGAGCTTCGCCCGCATCGCTTCTTTCATCGCACTCACCGTGGGGTTTCCGTCGATAGGCGGCTCCTTTTCACCATGCGGAGTTCGCGCTGGCGCGATGTACACATCGACTCCGCGGGCTTGCGCACGTCGCACATTGGCATCCGAGAAGTAACCCGCATCGGCCAGTGCAGCCTCGGGAATCTGCTGGCAGTTCGAAAGCACGTGGTCGAGCAGCGGGATGAAATATTCGACATCCGGCGCTTGATTCGAAAGCTCTGCGGCGACGATGATCTGATGCTCGCTATCGACGGCAAGCTGGCCGTTGTAGCCCTGCACAAACGCGCCCTTGTCGCGCATGATCCGGCTGTCTGCATCGGTGAAGTTACGCTGTGCGGTGGGCTTGGGAGTACCGGTTTTGTCGACGGGAATCCGATTCTTCGGAAGCTCCGCCGGCGTCAAGGGGGGCTTGGGATCGTCATCGGAATCGGACGATTCTTTTTTCTCTGACGAAAGCCCAGAGGCCGCTTCGATGCGCGCCATCTCGTCGAGCACCGCGCCCGTCTGCGCATCTTCGGTCTGCGATTCCGCCTTCTCGAGTGCTTGTGCTGCAGCTTCGGCCTCAAGCTCGGCCTGTGCTGCGCGAATACGCGCCAAGCGACTCTGCGCGTGACGAAGCTCGTCCGGAAGCTCGTTTCCTCGACGGTGCTTGCCGTACTGCGCGTCCTCCTGCGCATCCGCCGCTTCCGCTGCAGCAAGCAGCTCCGCGACCTTTTTCTCCAGCCGCGCTTGCTCCTCTTTCATGCGCGCAAGACTCATCGCCTTGTGCTTCGACGCGCTCGCTTTCAGCTTTGTCCCGTCGAGAGCAACGACTCCAAGCTTCACCAATCCCATGCGCTGACACAGCTTAAGCACCTGCACAAACAGCGCAGCGAGCGCGTCCAGATGAATGCGCCGAAACTCGCTGATGCAGCTGTGATCGGGATGCGTGTTGCCGGCGAGCACGCGGAACGCGATGTCCTCATGCGTGCGTGTTTCAATCTTGCGTGACGACGGAACACCGACGCAGTAGGCGTACAAAAGCAGCGCCGTCATCATGCGCGGATCGTGCGGTGGAAACCCGCGCCGCTCGCGCTCGTAGTACGCGGTGATGCCCGACAGGTCGAGCTGCGCGACGGTTTCCAGAATGAAATACGCCAGATGATCCGCCGGCAGCCAGTCAAGCGGACTCGGCGGTAACAAGAACCCCTGCCGAGGCTGATACTCCCGATACGTCTTCATTGCGCCCTTAGATCACGACGCGCTGAAGATGTCGATCCGTTTCTGGAGGATTACTCCAACAAGCTCCTAGCGGTAGTTGCAGGCACAGACGCTCTAGATCATCCACGAACAGCGGCTGACGATGTCGTGCAATAGGCTCGGCTGACATCTCTGTACTGAGCCAATATCGCCGCCGCAATCGCCTGCCAGTGTTCAAGCGGCTCGATCGGCAAGATGCCCGGACTCGACAAGTGCGACCCGACGATAACAACCCCCGCGGTACAGGCCAGACAGCGCAGCGGTAGCCCCGGCCATAACAACGCATGGCGACATCGCCACGCACCGAGAAATAGCGCACACGCCGCCGGCACAGATCACAAGGCAGCGCCCGATCGCTGACGAGATCTTGCGCCTCAGCCAATAGGCTTGCGCCATCGCCAGGGTACATGGTCATGGTTGCGCCTCGCACGGCCCGACGTAGCGCCCAGCCGCGACGACGATCAAAGATCCAA
>DAORCZ010001254.1:0-2475 GCA_035345735.1 Pseudomonadota bacterium
GGATGGTCCTGATCGTTGCAGTGGCTGGTCGTCCACTTCTGCGCTTGGTCGCAGGTGTTCTGATACAGGATGCGCACCTTGCCGCCACCGCTCAGCGTGACCTTGCCACCGCCGTCGATGACGATCTTGGGCCCCTTGTCGTTAAAGATCTTGGCGGTCTGCGAGAGCGTGATGGTGATGGGGTCAGGGCCGCAGTTGAACGTGATCACCCCGCCTGCTGCGACGGCGCGGACCACGGCATCGCCGGTGCAGCTCTGCGGGGTGCCGTCCCCAACGACGGTGGTCGGCCGACTGCTGTCTTCGGCCTGAGCGTCGGTGGGAATCGCGCACTTGCCATCGGGGTTGCCAGCCGCGGGCAGCGCCATGGGCAGCGGACCGGGATCAATGGCGGTGCCTCCGTCGGGACCATCGGTGCCGGGATCGCCCGAGCTCGGTGAACCACAGCCCAGCGCACCCGCCAAAAAGACCGCACCGAAAAGCGCGGTGCCACGGCTGAAACAACGGAAGGCTTGCTTGCTCATCGTCATCACTCCCCCTCGAAAAGCTCGATCTTATCGGAAGCCAGCAGGCGTGGTGACCGCGACGCGCTTTCGCCGCTCACCGCGCAAGATAGAGGTGATAGACTGCCCGCCACAGCTTCTGCGACCTGGAGAAAGTCCTCATGCACAGTGAAAAGCGAGATCGCCGGTTTCGTCGCGTCGCCGTACTCGGCGCCGGCGTGATGGGTTCAGGCATTGCCGCACACATGGCGGGTGCCGGTCTGGACGTGCTGCTTCTAGACATCGTCCCGCCCGACCTCAAGGCCGGTGAGGCCGCAGCCAATGACCCGAAGAACCGCAACCGCTTCGCGCTCTCGGCGCTCGACAAGCTGCTCAAGAGCAAGCCGGCAGCGCTGTTTCATCCCCGCGATCTCGAGCGCATCCGCGTCGGCAACCTGACCGACGATCTGGCGGCCGCGGGATCGTGCGACCTGATCATCGAAGCGGTGCGCGAGGACATCGAGGTCAAGCGCGCGCTCTACGCCCGGCTGGAGCCGCTCCTGGGCCCGGACACCATCGTCGCCAGCAACACCTCGGGCCTGCCGATAGCCAAGCTCATGGAGGGCCGCGGCGAGGGGATGCGCAAGCGTTTCCTGGTGACGCACTTCTTTAATCCCGTGCGCTACATGCGGCTGCTTGAGCTCATCGCCGGCGAAGAGACCGATCCCGGCGTGCTGGCCGACCTTGCCCACTTCGGCGAGACCGCGCTCGGCAAGGGCATCGTCTTTGGCCACGACACGGTGAACTTCGTCGCCAATCGCATCGGCGTGCTCGGCATGATGGGCCTCATCGACATCGCCGTGCGCGAGGGCTTCACCGTCGAAGAAATCGACGCCATCTTTGGCCCGCCGCTCGGACGCCCGAAGTCGGCCGTGTTCCGCACCGCCGACCTCGTCGGCCTCGACACCGTCATCGACGTGTCTGAGAACTGCTATCACAACCTCACCGCCGACGAGATGCGCGCCACCTTCCAGGTGCCGCAGCTCCTGCGCGAGATGGTCAAGCGCGACATGCGCGGCGACAAGTCGGGCAAGGGCTTCTATCAGAAGACCAAGGACGGCGTGCTGGCCCTGGATCTGAAGACGCTGGAGTACCGCCCGCAGCAGAAGCCGCGCTTCGAATCGCTGGGCGCCGCCAAGGGCAAAGAGACCTGGCAAGAGCGCATGAGTGCCGTGCTGGCCGGCAGTGACCGCGCGGCGCAGATTGCGTGGAAAGCGACGGCGCTGTTGTTTGCGTACTCGTCGCGGCGCATCGGACCGCGCACGGCTGCCGATGGCAACGCGGCCGATGCCGTGATCTGTGATGACTTGGCGCAGATCGATCGCGGCATGCGCTGGGGCTACGGCTGGGACGCCGGTCCGTTCGAGATGTGGGATGCCCTGGGCGTCAAGGCCACCGTCGAGCGGATGGAAAAAGACGGCATCCGTCCGGCGACCTGGGTCTATGACATGCTGGCCGCCGGCCGCACCTCGTTCTACGGGTCGAGCCAGGGTGGCGAGACGCGCGTCCATGACGTGAGCGGCGGTGGCGAAAAGACCCTGCCAAGGAGCCCGCGCGCCCTGTCGCTGTCGGCTCTGGCAGCAGCGGGCGGCGTGCTGGAATCGAACGATGGCGCGCGGCTGGTCAACCTCGGCGACAGCGTCTACTGCATCGAGTTCCGCAGCAAGATGAACTCGGTCGACACCGACATCATCGGCATGATCAAGCGAGCCGTCGATCGCGCCGATCGCGATGGCGCCGCGCTGGTGGTCGCCAACGAAGCCGCCGAGGCGTTCTCGGTCGGCGCGAACCTGATGCTCATCGTCATGGCAGCGAGCGGCGGCAACTGGCAGATGCTGGAGCAGGTCACCAACGACTTCCAGCAGGCCAACATGCTGCTGAAGTACGGCCCAGTGCCGGTGGTGACAGCGCCGTTTGGTCTGACGCTGGGCGGTGG
>DAORCZ010001255.1:0-2470 GCA_035345735.1 Pseudomonadota bacterium
AGGTCTTCGTCGGGGGGCGCTTAGATCTCTTTGTAGTCAGGGGCGGGGCCGGGCACGTAGGGCAGGGGACGGGGCGGCTGTGGCCGGGGGGCGGGGCTGCTCCGCGGCGGTCGACGATTCGCTGGCGTAGCGGTGCCCCGCGGGCCACCCTTGCCGGCTGGGCGTGGGAGGGGCTGGGCCAGGGGGGCAGGCGGGGGCTCGCTGGGGTCAGCCGTCGTCGCTGCGGCGTCCGCTGTCTGGCCGGCTGGCGTCGTCGCCGCACCCGCTGGATCGGGCGCACGCGGATCGGGGGCAGGCGATGCGGGCAGGGGGGCTTGGCTCGGAAGCCGGTTGCCTGGCCCCGCCAGGATGGGGGGCGGCGCGCTGGGCCCGCGGGCATGCAACCCGGCTTGCAGCAGCGGCAGCAGCAGCGCCAAGCCCAGTGCGTACCGCCACGAGCGCGGCGTCCGCGGCCGGCTGGAACGCAGACCCGGAGCGGAGCGCTGGCTGCGGGACGGGACGGGGGCAGACTCCGCGCGCGGCGTCCTTTTTTGCACCGCGGCCGCGAGCAGCGGAGCCAGTGCGGCAAACGCCTGCTGGGCATCTAGAAATCGCGAGGTCGGGGCGCGGACCACACAGCGCGAAAACCAGAGATCGAAGCCGGGAGGCAGACGCGACTCACAGCCCAGCTCTCTGGCTCGGCGGCTGGCGGGCACCAGGGGATCGACGGTGACCTCGCGCAGGAGCGGCATCAGACGCAGCGGTCGCGCATTGCCGGCCAGAAAGTAGTGCTGCCCGGTCAGCATGCGAAAGACCAAGAGCCCCAGCGCCCAGATATCGCTGCTGACGCCGCACGGGCGACCTGCGCTGGTCTGCTCGGGAGCCATCCACAGCGGGGTTCCCTGGGGCTCGGCCTGATCAGCGGGCTGCAGCGCTTGCAGAAGCGGCAGCAGACCTAGGCTCGCCAGCTTGACGCTCAGCCTAGGCTTGTCGTCGCTGCCGTCGTCACCTTCGCGGGCAACAGCAGGATTCGCGGACGGGGTCAGCACAATGCTCGCCGGCTTGAGTCCGCCGTGCCACAGACCCTGGGCATGGGCTGCACCCAGGCCGGCGCAGAGCTGCAAAAGAAGTTCGGCGGCTTCGGCGGGCGGGATGAAGTCGCGCTGGCGCAAGACCTCGTCCAGCGTCTCGCCGGCGCACCACTCGCTGACCACGAAGGCCTGACTGCTGGCGGCATCAAACCCGACCGCAACCAGGCGCAGCAGGTGGTCGCCCGGCAGGGCCTGCTGACGCTCCACCTGCTCGCTAAGCGCGTCGAGGCCCCGGTGTGGGGGCGACAGCCAGCCGGGCAGGAGCCGCAGGGCATAGATCCGCTGCGCCGCCGCGGTGTCGTCGCTGGTTTCGGGGTCCTCGCTGGCCTCGTAGAGACCCCCGGCCCACTCGCTGCGCAGCTTCTGGCCGAGCCGATAGCGATGCGTACCCGCGACCAGGGGGGCCGGCCGCCCCGGACTGGCCTCTTTTGCCGTCGAGACATCCGCCTGGACCGGCGTCGCAGGGGCAGGGGGCAGGGGCGGCAGCCGCCCGCCGTCGAGATCGCGAGCAGATTCGATGGGAACCACAGCCTGGCTCATGGGCAGTCTCCTTGCGCTGCGCGGCTAGTTGCCCCGCTCGTCGGCGATCTTCTTGAGCAGCATGCAGGCCTGCTCCTCGTCGAGCTTGCAGGCGGCGATGAGGCGCTTGATGCCCAGCGTGGGGTTCGGCTTGACGTTCATCTTTCCGGTGATCAGCGCCACGCCGACGCCCAGGCAGGCCGTGCCGTCGGAGTGCACGGTGCAGAGCTTGTCCATCTCTTTCATCACCAGGAAGCAGCTATCGCCGTGGCCCTTCTTGCAGGACGCGACGCAGGCATCGGTGTCGCCGCGCTTGCACTTGGTCTGCACCGTGACCACGAAGCTGCTTAGGCGCGTGCAGGACGGGCCGTGCTTGCGCTCACAAGCGGCGCTAAGCAGGCGCTTACCGGCCGCTACATCCGCCTTGATGCCATGGGTTCCGGCAATCAGCAGGTTCGCGGCGGAGAGGCAGGCGGCATCTTCTTTGTGCTGCTCGCACAGCCCCTGATACGCGGCGAGCGCGCCCGGCTTGTCGGCGCGCAGGTTGCTGCCCCCGCGGTCGAGCAGCGTGGCCACCTTGCGACAGCCCTCGACGAGGTTTCCGCTGCAGGCGCTGCGGTACGCCCCCAGGGCGTCGTTGGCATCGGCCGACTCCAGCAGCTGACCACGACGCAGGCAGGCCTGGCTGTGTCCGTTCTTGCAGAGATCGCCGCAGCGACCGCTTTGCGCAACCCGCTCGGCAAGTCCGCCGGTTGGTTCGGCCTGGCAGCCCGCCATTTGCGCGACCAGCTGGGCTTCTTTGCTGGGGGCGGGGGGCTGAATGACGCCTGGCGTGACGACCACCGCAGGTGGGGTTGGCGCGGGCTTTTTCATCGCGAAGA
>DAORCZ010001256.1:0-2469 GCA_035345735.1 Pseudomonadota bacterium
TGGGGGATGAGCTGGAAAAAATTCCGTTCCTTAAAAAGGAAGGATAATTGATAAATAAATCGAATCAAAAGTGATTTTCTGATTGTCAATCATTCTCGACTAGAACGCATCGCATATTTTACTTTCACCGGCCGACCGCGGAAGCTGCCGGCCGCCAGCTGCTGATACTCGTCGGTGTCCACGGCGTACAGGGCAATCCGTCCCGCCCCGTCGCTGTGTACCCCCCAGCCAAGCTGCTTGCCAAGAGCCGAGGCGCGCAGACAGGCCTGCCCGCGGGCGAAGAACGCCGCTCGCGCCGCCTCGCGCTCGGCAGCCGGGATATTCTTCCTGTCAGCAAATACCGTAAAAATGACATCGTCCGAGGTGTATTTATACGGGTTTTCTGAAATCATGAGATACGTCAGATGGGCCACAGTGGGACTGTCGCCCTTTGCTGGAATCACCCCCTGGCGGGTCTGACTATCGGGGGCAATCGCAATAAAGGTATCTCGGCTGTTGGTGGTGTGCATGGCGGCCTCGTGACTGGCGGCAGGCTGGCGAGTTTCTCCTGCCACGTCAAGGCTCCGTCGCTGCCTCGCTTCCCGCGGTGCTAGCTGTCGCCGGCGGGCGCGTGATAGCCTGCCGGGCGGATGGCCAAGACCCCCGATCTTCTGCGCAGCAAGCTGCGCAAGCTGATGATCCTCATCGCGCTCTTCGCCTTTGTGCCCAGCGCGCTCTTGCTGACGGTGGGCGTGCTGATCTTGGTACTCGGGCACGCGACGCGCGACTTCGTCTTTGGCGTGCTGACGCTGGGGCTGACAGTGACGCTGGTGGTCGGGGTGGCGGCGACGGTGCTCTACGTCCGGCGCGAGACCTCGGTGGCGCAGCTGCAGACCGAGTTCGTCAACAAGGTCTCGCACGATCTGCGCACGCCGCTGACCAGCATTCGCTTGTTTGTCGAGGCGCTGCAGTCGGGTCGGCTGCGCGATCCGGAAAAGATTCAGCAGGCTCTCGACACCATGGCCACCGAGACGGCGCGCTTGTCGGCGATGATCGATCGCCTGCTGGGCTGGGCGCGGATGGAGGCCGGCAAGCGCAACTATCGCATGGCCGAAGAGTCGCCGGCTCGCATCGTGGCCGACGCGCTCGCTGCCTTCAAGCCGCAGCTCTTGATCGACGACGTCAAGCTAACGACCTTGGTGCAGGACGATCTGCCGAGCATCCATGTCGATGCCGCCGCGATCAGCGAGGCGCTGCTGAACCTGCTGCAGAACGCCTACAAGTACACCGGGCCGCAGAAGATCATCACCGTGCGCTGCTTCCGACGGGCGGGGCATGTGGTGTTCTCGGTCAGCGACAACGGGCCGGGCATTCCCAAGACGGAACATCGCCGCATCTTCGAAAAGTTCTATCGCCTGACGCGA
Organism: Pseudomonadota bacterium; assembly: GCA_035345735.1. Classification (GTDB taxonomy): domain Bacteria; phylum Myxococcota_A; class Polyangia; order Palsa-1104; family JAEUJZ01; genus JAEUJZ01. The sequence continues at coordinate 1,404 of DAORCZ010001256.1, forward strand.
CCCGAAATGCCGCTACAGCCGCCGGGAACCGGGCTGGGACTGTCGATGGTCTATCACATCGTGGCGGCGCACGACGGCACGACCTCGGTCGACAGCGAGCTGGGGCAGGGCGCGACGTTTTCGCTGCACCTGCCGATCGAACAGCCCGGCTCGCCCCGACGGCCCGGTGGGGGCCCACTATGAGCTCCGGCGAGCGCGTCTTGGTGGTCGAAGACGATCTGGGCATTCGCAAGGCGCTGCAGATGAACCTGGGGCTTGAGGGCTACGAGGTCCTGGCCGCCGAGGATGGCGAGGCCGCGCTGCGGCTGTGTAGTGGCGCCGGCGCCCTGCCCGATCTGGTGCTGGTCGATCTGATGCTGCCGCGCCTGGGGGGCATCGACGTCATTCGCGAGCTACGGCTGCGCGATCAGGACCTGCCGATCATCGTGCTGTCGGCCAAAGATCAAGAAGCCGACAAGGTGCTGGCGCTGTCGATTGGCGCCGATGACTACATCACCAAGCCGTTTGGGCTGGCCGAGCTTCTGGCCCGTGTCCGCGTCGGTCTGCGGCGCGGTAAGCGTCAGCGCCGCAGCCAGTCCGGTCCGGTGTTAGAGGGGCGCAGCGGGCGCGTCAAAATCGACCTCGGTGGCCGCCGCTTGCTCGTCGCTGGCGAAGAGGTCGAGACCACGGCCAAGGAGTTCGATCTGCTGCACCTCTTTATGCAGCACCCCGGCCAGGTGCTCAGCCGCGAGCAGATCATGGAGCGCGTCTGGGGCGAGCACTGCACGCTGCGCACCATCGACAACTTCGTCCTCCGCCTGCGCAACAAGATCGAACAGAACCCCGAGACCCCCAGCCACATCGAGACCGTCCGCGGCATCGGCTATCGCTATAACCCCTAGCCCTGCTGCCCCCCCCGATCGCGGATACCCAGGGATAAACCGCCCGCCCAGGTGCCGCCTTCAGCGACGGAGTCTACGCCGTCTGCCAGAAGTGGAACATCTGGCATCTGAATCACTTCAGCGACGATCTAGCACAAGCGTAGCGGAATCGGTGGTCCCGTTGGGGTCCTGTGAGCTCGCCGGCC
>DAORCZ010001257.1:0-2467 GCA_035345735.1 Pseudomonadota bacterium
TACGCACCGCACAGCGTCGCACAGGATCTGTTTTGCGGTCAACGCTTTGGAGCGTTGCTGTGCAAGCAACGAGATTGCTTCGAGATTTTCCGCGCACTACGTCCCCGTCATGCCGGAAAGTAGCTCTGTGGTGGCGCCGGTTTTGCCTTCCTTGATTGGGCCCGAGAAGAGCTGCATTTGATGGATTCGATACGCGGATCGGCTCCGCGCCATGAGCTCCGTCTGCCGACTGCGGCCGCCCTTGCCTTTGATGCCCACCTCGATGGACGGGGGACTTGGCGGCGTCAGATCGCCGCGTAGATCTTCCCAGAGCGGCTCGAAACCGAGATACCGCTCATCCTCCATCTTCAACCAGCTCGTCTGCTCCATGATCACGAGATAGACCGTTAGATACACGTCGGTCTCACCGAGCGCTGAGAACACCTGACGATTGAGGCGCAGCGAGGCTTCCACGGCCCAGGAGTCTCCGGTGGGCGTCAGCTCTTCTTCGCTGTAGAGCGTGACCTCTAGCCCGCCGACCGGCACCGTCGTCCCGCCACCGAATGCGCAGGCCTCGCCCAGCTTGGCGTTGCCCAGCACGACGCCTTCGGCATTTAGCGGCTTGCGCTCCGTCGAGCGACGGACTTCAACCCCCAGCTCGGGATACACGCGCTGAAACAGCCAGTGCAGCGTGCTCGGCGCCGTAAGTCCGATGAGCTGCAGAAGTTGCGCCTGCGTCTCCGACCAGTCGGCAAACAGCGTGCGATCTCGCTCGGGATACAGCGATGCCGCTCGACGCTTCAGCAGGTGATGATCGAAGAATCCCAGAAAGTCGAAGAGCGCATCGATCTCTAGCTGCTCGGCATACTTCAGAAAATAGGAAGGCAGCGGACTCTGAGCTGAGAGCAGCCCCATGTGCAGCGAGACGCGGGCAATGCGCCGCGGCGCGGCGATGAAGTCGACCGAATGAATCAGACTGCCGGGGAAGGCATACGACATCACCCCCAGGTACTCGATCTCATCTGGGCGATAGTCGAGAAGCTGCAGCACATCCAAAAGCGCCGGCAGCGAAAACTCGCGAGCTCGCTTCTGTACCCGCTGCTCAATACCGCGCCGGATCTCGTCACGCGGCGGGCCGCCCGGTGCGGATGCCCCAGGACCCGCTGAGTCGCCGCCGCCCCCACCGCTGCCACCGCCGATCGTTTCATCGATATCGCGGGCGGGTTGCGCGCGTGTCCGCGCCACCGTGCGGGCCACAACCGGCGTTGGCTGTGCCTCTTTGCTGGACGGCAGCACAAACGTCGCACCGCTGAGCCCGTGCCCAGCTGGACGTGATTCCCCAATGGAGCGATCGGGGCTGGGCTTGCTGCTCGCGGGTTCCTTTTTGAGCAGCGCGGCGGGCACCGCGACCGAGATCGGCCCCATCGACTTGAGCGCACTCGGTGCCGCGGTCGCGCTCTGGGGTAGTTTGACCGAGAGCGGGATCGGCGCCGCGATAATCAGGGTTGGCGTGGCCGGCCCGACCGCGGTCGATACGACGGGCTGCGTGTCCACCGCGCTCTTCTTGGCAGCCGGCTGCGGCCCGGCTGGGGCGGGCGCCGGTGCCATCTCAACAAGGGTTACGTCCGTCGTCCCTAGTCGCGCCGAGATCGGCTTGATCTTCTCATCGAGCGGCCGCTTGGCGGCTTCGCCAGCCGGGATCGCAGGACCCTCACTGGCGGCCCCTTTGCTGGCCGGGGCCTTGGTGGCGGCGCCCTTGCCTGCTGCTATCGGCTTGTCCGCTGTTGCTGGGTCCGCGATCGGCTTGGCTGCTGTCGGCTTATCCGCTGTCGGCTTGTCCGCTGTCGCTGGGTCCGCGATCGGCTTGGCCGCGGCCAGCTTGTCTGACGTGGGCTTGTCTGCCGTCGCTTTGGCCGCCGTCGGCTTGGCCGCCGGTGCCACGGCAGGCGACGCAGCGGGGGCCAGGGTCGGGGCCTTGGCTGGATCCGCTGCCGTCGGTTTGCTGCTTGCAGGCGCAGTGGCCAGATCGGCTCGCACCGGAAGCGCTGCGGCCTTGACTGGCTCGTCCGCTCGCGCCCCCCGCGCTGAAGCCTTTGCGCGATCGTCTGCTCGCGCACCCGGTGCTGCAACCTTTGCGGGATCGTCTGCTCGCCCACTCGGCGCGACGACCGCTCCTGCTTCGTCAGCGGGCCGCTTGGCGGGGGCAGGGGCTTTCGCCGATGCGCTCTGCGGCAGCTTCCCCGCCGCTTGGGCCGCAACCTCTGCCATCGGGGCTTGGCTGGATGGCACGCTGGCAAGCGGCTGGGGCTGCGGCATCGCCGTGGGCTGCGCCGGGCTGCCGGCCGCAAAGCGCGAGATCGTGGTCGGCTTGCCCACGTCAGCGCTCAGCCCAGCGGCCAGCTTTTTTGCAACCTGATCGCCGCGCAGCTTGGCAATCGCGCCCTCAGTCGCGGCAGGCAGTCCCCGCTTGAGCAGGGCCGCCCGCAGC
>DAORCZ010001258.1:0-2466 GCA_035345735.1 Pseudomonadota bacterium
ACTGGTGTGATTCATCCAATTTTTCACCTCGTCAATGGCTCTTCCCATCACCGCGAAAAGCAAAAGAAACACACTCAATATTGCCAGCAACAAACCTATCAGGATTACCAGACCTCCGAGCCCGATCAGGATAAGTCCGAGTTGTCCGATGAGAAGTGCCAGAATCATCCCCGCCCCGATGCCCATAGCACCGGCAACAATCATATAAAAAACCCCGACCAGCAGTCGGGTTGCTACCAATTCAAGTCTCGTTAAGTTTTCTGCTGGCGGAAGAAATCCGGCTGCGGCAGATTGAGTAGCCACCATTTGGGTAACCATCTCCGCACATCGCCTGCACTGACCCGTCGCTGGATCAAACACATCCGACTGGTGACAAATTTCGCACCGGGTTGGAAGGGTTTGATGGCGGATGATGAGTTTGGGGGAAGACATATATTTAGGGCTGAGGGCTCAGGGTTTGGGGCTGAAATCAAGGGATGAGGGATGAGGGATGAGGGATGAAAGAAAACCAGTTCTTCAGCCCGACTTCTTCATCCCGACGTCTTCCGCCCGCTGTCTTCCACTCGCTTCGATTTTTGCTTGCGAACAATAGTCCGCAAAAGCAAGGTTTTCAAACTGACTTCATCATCGAATCGGGCTTTAATTTCAAGCACTGACACGGGCAGTGACCCAAAATGAAATTGCTCAAGCTTGACAGCATCTTTTTCAGTCGTCACCAGTCGTTCGGCGCCGGCCAGTTGGGCAGCCGATACAATCTCGGAAACGTCTTTTTGGGAGTAACCATGGTGGTCGCGCAAGTGTTTCCGAAACACGATTTTGGCACCGAGCGTCGCTACATCGTGTTCAAACCGGTCAGGGTTTCCAAGCGCCGAAACTACCCCAACCGCTTTCCCAGCCAGAGAGCGTTGCGCCTGAGGTTTACCGTCCTGTAATTGGTAAACACCGGTAACTTCATGGAACGAAAAGATGAGTGGCACATCCACACCGCATTCATTCAAAATCCAGCGCAACTCATCCTCATCAAAAGCCTGATCGGCGCGGGTCACAATGATTGCGTCAGCCCGCTTGAGCGCACGGGCTCCTCGCCCATTGGCCGCCGCCGTAACTTGACCCACACCCCCCACTACGCTCCGCCCGAAGTCATCCGCGCTGCCACCGCCCCCCAGAACCGCGAATTGCGCGCCCCGGAGATGATCCCGCCCGACAAGGCCGACATCTGGGCTTTGGGGGCCATCTACTACGAGTTGCTGACCGGGGCGCCTCTCATTGCGGCAACGACCTATGGCGAGGCAGCGGAGGCTGTACTGGCCCGCAAATGGGACGGCGTTACCACTCGCCGAGCCGACGTTCATCCGTCTCTGGCACGCCTGGTGGAGCGCATGTTGCAGATCAACCCCTATGACCGCCCCACGGTGGACGACATCATCGTCGAAGTGGAAGAACGGATCGCCACAATCGCGCCGCCGCGCATCCCAACCCTATCATGACCAAGCTTGTGACGGGCCTCGCCTTCGACATCGGGCAGCGCGACATCTACGAGGATCGCGTGACTGTCCGGCGCATCACCACCCGCAGCCAGTTGGACATCACCGTGGCCCTGGTAGCCGACGGTGTCGGTGGGGCCAATCGCGGCGAGCGGGCGGCGCAACTGGCAGTGGATGTGGCCCTACACTACCTGGAGAACGGCTCCACGGCCCAAGACGTACCCCGCCTGCTCGATGAAGCCTTCACGGCCGCCAATCAGGCTGTGTTGGACGAGCGTGAGGCGACGATGGGCGCGTCCACGACACTGGCCGTCGCCGTCGTCCACCAGGATCGCCTCTTCGTGGCCAACACCGGCGACAGCCGCATCTACCTCTGCCGCGACCGGACACTGACCCAGTTGACCATTGATCACAACTTCGCCAATGTTATCCCCTGGACAGGCACGATGTCGGCCGCCGCGGCAGCCATCAACCCGCGCGCAGCCGTGCTCATGCACTATCTGGGCCAGCGCGCCCAACCCCACGTGGACCACGGCTTCTATGGCGATGCCCAGTCCCCCAACGGCGCGCAGCCCACAACCAACCCACGCGCAGCCCACGAGCGTGGCATGGCTGGGCTGCCCTTGCGGCCGGGCGACGCGGTACTCGTCTGTTCCGATGGGTTGGTGAAACCGGCCCCCAGCGCGCCGGCCTATGTTTCGGCCGACGAAATAGCCCGCGTGCTGGACACGCAGGTAGGCGACCGGGCGGCGCGCAGCCTAGTGTCCTTCGCCCTGGGGCGCGACGCTGACGACAACGTCTCCGTCGGCCTGATCCAATGGCCGGGGCGCCGGTCGCTTCGTCGTCCGCTGCTGGCGTTCCTGGCGCTGGCCTTGCTGATAGGCGTGGCGGCGCTGTTGTTGTGGCGCGCCTTCGACGGACAGCGACAGGCGTTGGAAGGGCAGCTGGCGGCGCAGCAGACACAGGCCACACAGGAAGTGGC
>DAORCZ010001259.1:0-2465 GCA_035345735.1 Pseudomonadota bacterium
TGCAGGGGGGCACGATGCAGGTTGGCTGGGTCAGTCGCCTCGGGTGCAATCCTGCCGGCACGACGACCTCGCTCGCCGGGCACTCGCGCGATACCTACACCGCTTGCCGCGACGGGGCGACCGTCTCGCGGCTGCGCGCGCTGGGCGCCGGCCACACCTGGCCGGGTGGCAACCAGTACCTGGCGGCCGATCGCATCGGCACCGTCGCGGGCGAGTTTTCGGCTTCGCAGCTCATCGTCGATTTCTTCCGCACCATTCCCGCCCGCTAAACCCGGCCGCCTCGGACTGCCGACGCCGCTTGGCTCTCGCCTGTCCGAGTCATCTCTTGTATCGTCAACTGACCATGACGGCTCTGTCCCCTGAGCACCGCGAGATCAAGGCCCAGCTAGTCGATGTCCTGCGCGACCTAGCGCGCCTGGCCGACGACACCGGCATGCACACGCTGGTCAACGATCTGCTCCTCACCCGCATCCCCAAGCTGGAAGAAGAGCGCTTCGTGCTCGTCGTTCTCGGCGAGTTCAACCACGGCAAGTCGACATTCGTAAACGCGCTGCTCGGCGCGGCGGTGCTGCCGGCCGGGATCACGCCGACAACGGCAACCATCAACCACCTCGTGTACGCCGAAAAACCGTACGCCAAGGCGGTGCTCAGCGACGACAGCGTGCGCGCCGTCGATCCCAAGTCGCTGGCCGAGTGGGTGACGATTGAGGGCCAAAAGTCCGAAAAAGTTCGCCACGTCGAGGTCGGCTGGCCCGCCGAGATCCTCAAAGACCGGGTGACGCTGGTGGACACCCCCGGCGTCAACGACATCAACGAGGCACGGGCCGAGATCACCTACAACTACGTGCCGCGCGCCGACGCCGTGCTGTTTCTGCTGGATGGGGCGCAGGTGCTCAAACAGTCCGAGCGGGCGTTCCTAGAGCAGCGCATCCTGCGTCGCAGTCGCGACAAGCTGCTGTTTGTCATCGGCAAGGCCGACCTGCTGTCGCCTGAAGAGCGCGAGGAAGCGCTCAAGTACTGTCGGCAGAACCTGACGCCGGTGATGGGGGGCGAGCCGTCGCTGTTCCTGGTGTCGGCGAAACAGGCCCTGGCCGGGCAGGTGGCGCAGTCGGGTCTGCCGCAGCTTCTGGACTATCTGCGGCGTTACCTCGCCGATCAGCGCGGTCGCGTGCTGCTCGATAACGCCACCGCTGATGGACAGCGCCTGGCGTCCTACCTGCGGCAGAACCTCGGCATCAAACGCCGTTCGCTCACCCTGACGCTGGAAGAGCTTGAGACGCGCATCGCTCGCGTCCAAAAAGAGCTGCACGGCAAGCAGCAGACGATGCGACAGCTGCAGAGCCGCATCACCGCCGAGTCGGACGCGATCAAAGCGCATATCCGACTGGATCTAGAAGAGTTTGTGCGCTCGTTCTGCAACGCGCTGCCCGATGAGATCGAGAAGGCCGAGGCAGCAGACGTGAAGAAGTATCTGCAGCTCTTTGTGCAGGACACGCTGAAGGCCTGGGCCGAGCAAGAAGGTGACCGCGTCGCCGGTCAGCTCGAGCGACTGGCCGAAGAGATCATCCAGATCACCAACGAGAACGTGCAGGCCGCAATGCAGACGCTGGCCAGCGAGCTGGGGCCGGCTGACACCAAGGTCGAGCTAGAAGTCGCGACGCTGCGCTACGACCTAGGCATCTTTGCGCTCGGCGCGCTGGGCACCGGCATCTTCCTGTTCGTCAACACCTTCGTCGGTGGCGTGCTGACGCTGGCGGCGCCGATCATCGCCGTGCTGATCCACGGCCGGCTGGCCGATCAGGTCAAAGAACAAGCCAAGCAGCAGGCCCCCGAAGCGGTGCGCAATGCCGCCACTGCGATCGCACCGCGCTTCGCGCAGATCGTCGATGACTTCGCGGTGCGCCTATCCGACTTCGTCACCGCGGCAGGGCAGGCGCTGTACCGTGGCATCTCCGAGATGCTGGATCGCGCACTTGCTGAGCGGCGGGCGCAGGGCATCGATGCGGCGGCGCGCGAGGGAGAGATCGCGGCACAGATCCAGACGCTGACCTCGCTGGAAGAGCGACTAGAAGACCTGCGGCAGCGGTTATGGAGCGATGCCCCCGGTGAGGCTCCACCGCCTGCCAACCGCGTTGCCGAGCCCGCTGCTGGAGCCGGCGACATCATCGATGCCAGCTTTGCCAGCGACGGGTCCGAGCCGAACCCCTACAAGAACTAAGCAGCCCCCGCCTAGGGGCGCAGGAACAGCAGGTACTGTCCTGGTAGCTCTGGGGATGGCTGCGCCGGCTCGATGCGTAGCTCGGCAGCGACGGCGGCGGAGAGTAGCTCGGCGCGATGCGATTCTCGGTTGCTGACCGCGATCCGGCTGCGGCTTCCGGGGCGCAAGGCCGGCCGTAAGCGACGCAGATAGTCGCGGCGGTCGGCGAGCAGGTGATCGACCTGAGCAAGCAGGATGAGATCGTAGG
>DAORCZ010001260.1:0-2465 GCA_035345735.1 Pseudomonadota bacterium
CGGATGAGGTCCTGCTCGCTGCGATACAGGTAGGCCTGCAACACCACGCCCACCCGGTCGCTGCTCCGGCGCAATTCGTCGACAACGGCCAGGGTGCGATCGGTGTGCGGCGTGCCCTCCATATCGATGCGCACGAAGGTGCCGCTTTGGCGAGCACGCTCGACGACCTGCAGCACGTTTTCGGTGCACAGCCGCTGATCGATATCCAGCCCGAACTGCGTCAGCTTGATTGACACATTGGCCTGCACCGCGCTGTCTTCGACGTGGCGCAGCGCCAGCAGGTATTCGTCGCGGGCTCGCCCGGCTTCCTCGGCGGTCTTGACGCTCTCGCCCAGGAAGTCGAGCGTCGCGAACATGCCGCTTTGGTTCAGGCCGCGCAGCACGCCGATGGCTTCTTCGATCGTTGATCCGGCGACAAAGCGCTGCGCCATCTTGCGTCCCAGCCACAGCCCGGTGACGGCGCGCTGAGCCCAGGCGGCTTGCGACAGATACAGAAAGAACTCACGCAACATCAGGCTGATCCTTCCGATTCCGGGGCCGATTCCGGGGCCGTCTCCAGGCCCGGCTTGTCGTCCGGCTGGTGGTTGGACGCGAACCCAGCCCCCTGGTCGAGCTTAAGCAAATCCGCCCCGTCCGGGGCGAGGTTGTAGAGCGGGCCATCGCTGCCGCGCCCCGGCCAGTCGATGAGATCGATACTCTCACCGTCGCTGGGGGAAATCCCGCGATTTGCCGCCGCGAGCGTCTGCAGGACCAGCCAGTTGAGCCCCGCATCCTGCTCGAAGTAGGCCAGGCTGCCCGGGAGCTGCGTCGCGGGCAGCGGCAACAGGGTGTGCTGCGGGGCCCGGAAAACCTCGCCCAGGGCTCGCCACAGCGGCGCCTCGTGCGGGACGTCGGGGCGCTGCAAGAGAAGCAGGGTCTGTGGTCGCGTCCAGATCGACTGCAGCGGTCCATGCGCCACCTGCAGCAGATCCCAGATCGGCGGGTCGGGCAGGTGCAGCCCCTCAAGCAGCTTCCAGCGCAGGCCGAAGCAGGCGCTCATGTAGCGTCCACCAGCGACGAGCGCGACGGCTGGCTTGGGCGGATCCGGCCACAGGCTGGGATAGGCGCGCCGGGCGGCCGCGGCGTAGACCCCGGGCACGGCCTGCAGCGTCTTTGGCGACACCCCCGCTAGGTACGCGGCGGCCAGGCAGTGCACCGCCGGCCCGATGACGCGCAGCAGCAGTCCTTCTTCGCTGGCGGGCGGTAGCGTCAACACTTGCACGCCGTCTGCCTGCGCCGCCGCGGCGATGCGGGCGGAAAGGCCCGCCCCTGGATCGGCATCGGGAACCACAGCGGTGACCAGCAGGCAGCGTCGAGCGCGTCGGCGGTGCCGGGGCAGCAGCGGGAAGCGGGCGTTCGGTGCCAGGCCCTGCGAAAACAGCACCAGCGTTCCCTTGCGAGGCGAGGCCGGCGTCTCACCGGCTGCATGCATCGGCTCCGCGGCGACGAACTCAGAAAGCGGGATGTACTCGGCGGCGATCCCGCGCTCGGAAAGCAGCGCGGTCAGAAAACGCGCCGGTCCCTCAGACATCCCCCCGCCGGTGATACGAATCGGCGCATCGGCAGCGGATAGCGGCGGCACCCCGCCCGGTTCGGTGAGCCGCCCGAGCGCCGCCTGTAGCTCGGCGGGTATGCGCTCGATGCGCGGGCGCAGGCGAGCCTGCGAAGACTCGCGCCGGCCGAGGCTAGCCGCCGGATCACTCACGGCGTCGCCGGAGGGTGCGGGTTAGCGCGGGCATCGGGATCGAACTTGCGCGACTTCATGGCAGCGAAGTAGGCCAATAGCGCGTCGAGATCGGCGGCGTCAAGGTGCGGATGGGCGGGCATGCTGCCGTAGCGAAAGCGGCTGGGATCGACGATGTAGGCGCGGATCTGCTCGGGCGGTCGATATTCGACGATGCTCTGCGGCACGTTGAGGTCGGGGCCGACGCGTCCGCCCTCGCGATTGATGGCATGGCAGCGGATGCACTCGCCCGTAAATAGGCGCAGGCCGCGCCAGGCGGGGTCGCCCTCGGGCAGGCCGCGCGGTTGGATGTGGGGATAGCGACGCTCGGTGCGCGATAGCTCAATAGCGACAAGCTGCCAGGGGCGCGGGTGCGTCTCCAGTCGCCCTTGATCACGGCCGCTCCAGAACAGGTAAAACGGGCGCGGGTCGGCGCGCTGCGGGCCAATCGGCTCCCAGATTGTGGTCGCCGTCGGCGACGGGGTGTGCCGCAGCGCCGGGGGCAGGGAACGATCGGCGAGCGCCACAAAGCCCCCCGGCTCCAGCAAGCGCTCGACGGCAATCGGTACTGTGTAGCCGTCTTGGGCGCGCAGAAACGCCTCTTCGCCGTCGAGACTCAGGCCCGAAAAGCCCTGCCGCAGCAGCGGTGCCAGCGGCACGGCCAGGAAGGTCTTTTCGCGCTGGTAGTAGGGGTCCCAGGCCG
>DAORCZ010001261.1:0-2464 GCA_035345735.1 Pseudomonadota bacterium
CGCTTCTATCAGCATCGCCTCGACTTCGATGAGGTCGCGCAGTCGACGCTGGATACCTCGCAGCACGATGAGATGGAGTCGATCGTCTACCAGGCGGGGGATGCGCGGCTGATGTTCTCGGCGCCGCTCTCGGGGCGCTCGCGCGCCGCCCGCTATCTGCGTCGCCATCCCGACAGCGCCGCTGAGCTGATCCTGCGCGTCCGCGATCTCGATCGCGCCTATCAGGTGCTAAGCGAGCGCGATGCCACGCTGATCACCGAGCGCATCGAGACGCGCACCGAAGCCGGCCCGGCGCGCTACTTCGTCATCGCCACTCCGCTTGGCGACACCAACATCACCTTCCTGGAGCGTCCCGATGGCCCCTTTGTGCCGCCTGGGTTCCGCGTCACCGGCAGCGCGCGCGAAAAGAATCCGCTCGGCATCAGCGGTGTCGATCACATCACGTCGAACATGCGTGTGCTGCGACCGTGGATCGACTTCCTACGCGACACTCTGGGTTTTCAGCCGTACTGGAAGGTTGCCTTCCACACCAACGATCTGCGCCCGGATCTGAAGACCGGCACTGGCCTGCGCTCGATCGTCATGTGGGAACCGTTCTCGGGCCTCAAGTTCGCCAACAACGAACCGCTGCGGCCGCACTTCGAGAAGTCGCAGATCGCCATCTTCTGTTCCGACAACCATGGCCCCGGTGTGCAGCACGTCGCGCTTTCGCTGCCCGATATCTGTCACGGCGTCGCCGAGCTTCGCCGTCGCAGCATCGAGTTTCTGCGCACGCCCGGCACCTACTACGACGCCCTGCCCGAGCGTCTGCAGGGCCAGGGCGTACCGCCGATTCGCGAACCGATGGCCGAGCTGCGCAAGCTCGGCATCCAGGTCGACGGCAACCACGAAGGCTACCTGCTGCAGATTTTCATGAAGGACGCCTCGCTCTACTACCAAGATCCCGCCGCCGGGCCGTTCTTCTTAGAGCTGATTCAGCGCGAAGGCGCGCGCTCGTTCGGCGAAGGCAACTTCCGCGCCCTGTTCGAAGCCATCGAGCGCGAACAGACCGGCGAGAACAATCACCCCGCCCAGTAGTCGTCCCAGATCGAGGAGATCGCACAGCCATGCTCGACCGCGTCTGTTTGGGCCAGGTAGCGCGCAAGCACCACACCGTCCTGCGCGATGCAGCAGGGCAGCTGCTTTATGAGCACTGCCTGACGCGCCGCGGCTTCGATGGGGCCTACACCATCCTGTACGAACGCAGCCTGCCACCGCGTGATGTCGCGCTGCACAGCGCAAGCCTGGCCCCGGCTGGTGATCTGGTCCCCGATGCGCAGGGTCAGACCCCCAGCCTGCTCGCGCGGCGCCACTTCTTCGGCGGTCGCGTGCTGGCCGCTCAGCGCGGCGGAGATCACATCGCCACGCGTCGCCTGCTGTTTGAAAACGACGATGTCGCGGTCGGCATCTGCCGGCCCGGCCAGGCGCAGCCGCGCTACTTCGCCAACGGTGATGGCGATGATCTGTTTTTCGTGCACGCCGGACGCGGCACGTTAGAGACGATCTTCGGTCCGCTGCGCTACGGTCCTGGCGACTATCTTTTGATTCCGCGCGGCACCACCTATCGCGTCGTGCCCGACGCTGCTTCTGAACAAGCGGGGGACAGTAGCGAGCCGCTGTGGTTGGTCCTTGAAGGTCGCAGCTACCTGGAGATTCCGCCCAACTTTCGCAATCCGTTTGGCCAGCTGCGCATGGATGCGCCCTACAGCCACCGCGACTTCCGGCGTCCCGAGCGCCTGCCCGGCGGCAGCGGCCCCGACTTCACGCCCGGTCGCTATCCCATCCTGATCAAGCGCGGCGGCACCTATCACGAGGTCGTGCGCGATCGCGATCCGCTGGACATCGCGGGCTGGGACGGCGCCGTCTATCCCATCGCGCTTTCGATCCACGACTATCAACCCAAGACCGGCCGCGTCCACCTGCCACCGACGACGTTTTCGACGTTTGTCGGGGGCGGCTTCATCGTCTGCAGCTTCGTGCCGCGCCTCGTCGACTTCGACGCCAACGCCATCCCCTGTCCCTATCCCCACTCCAGCGTCGACTGTGACGAGGTGCTGTTCTACGTCAGCGGCAACTTCACCAGTCGCCGTGGCGTTGGCCCAGGTAGCTTCAGCTTTCACCCGGCTGGTATCCCGCACGGACCGCAGCCCGGCGCTTACGAAGCCAGCATCGGCAAGACGCGCACCGATGAGCTGGCCGTCATGCTCGACACCTTCAAGCCACTGCGCCCGACCGCCGAAGCGCTGGCCGTGGAAGACGGCAACTACCACGCCACCTGGCGGGCCTAAGCGCCTCGCGGATCACACTCATGTCGCGCCTCCACGCTCTCTGGCCGGGCCTGCTCCTCTCGGGGGCGATCGGTGCAGTGGCCATCTTCCTGCATCGTGTCGAGTCGCAGCTCCTGCCGCATCCGCCGCTTGAGAGC
>DAORCZ010001262.1:0-2458 GCA_035345735.1 Pseudomonadota bacterium
CGCTCCTCGGGCGGCACCCACAGGCGCGGCTCCCCGGGACGCTGACGCAGCAGCGTGCGCGCCCCCAGCTGAATCTGGCCCTCGTCGGGTCGCAGGTGGCCGGCCAAGAGATCGAGCGTTGTGCTCTTGCCTGCGCCCGAGGGGCCAAGGAGTACGCTCACGCCGACGGGCAGCGCAAGCTCGACGCGCAGGGTGTAGCCCCCGGGCCGCCGCAAGCGCAGCGAGGCCGCAAGCTCAGGCGCGGGGCCGGAAGGGGCCTGGCTCATACGTCGCGTCCATTCGCTGATGGAGGGGGCGGGGCAACGGTTGGACGCTCGCTCAAACGGTTGGTGAGGTAGAGCAGCAGCAGCGCGATCCCCGACAGCACAAGCGCCAAGCGGAGCGCCTGCGCATCGTTCCCGCCCTGCACCGCGTCGTAGATCGACAGCGCGGCGGTCTGGGTATAACCGGGGATGTCGCCGGCAATCATCAGCGTGACGCCAAAGTCGCCGAGCGCACGGGCAAAAGCCAGCATCGCCGCCGCCAAGATCGGTCGCCGCGCCACGGGCAGGGCCACGGTCCACAGCCGCCGAAGCTCGGAAGCCCCCAGCGAGGCCGCCGCGCGCAAGAGCAGCGGATCGACATCCTGCAGCGCAGCCCGACAGGCTTTGATCAGCGACGGCACACCATGCACCATCGCCGCAATAATGGCGGCCTTCGGGGTGAAGGTCAGCGGGGCCCCGAACAGGGCCTCGAACAGCCGACCAAGCGGACTGTGCCGACCGAGCAGCACCAGCAGGTAGTAGCCCAGTACCGTCGGTGGCAGGGTCAGCGGCAGACAGAACAGTGCGTCTACCAGCTCACGCCCGGGGAAGCGCCGCCGTGCCAGCAGAGCACCGCCGGCGATCCCCAAGATCAGCGATAGCAGCGTCGCTGTCGTCGCTACCCACAGCGATAGCCACAGCGACTGCGCAGGGCTACTGCCCCACATGCCCCCCGCCACCGCGCCCTACTGCACCTGATAGACGTAGTCGATGCTCATCGGCTGGCCGCGGAAGCGCGGGAACGCCGTCTGCTTTAGCTGCGAGCGAATGCAGACGCCGATGTCGGCCTTATCAAACGGCGGCGGCAGCGAGATCGTCGTCAGCTTGCCCTCGCCACCGATCGTCACCGCGACCTTGGCCACACCCGAGGGCTCGCCGAACTCCATGTAGCACTCGTGGATGCGGCTCTGCACCGGGGCCAGGACCGAGTCGATCTGGCGCGGCGTCAGGCGCTCTGGCAGAGCGGCATGCTCGGCAGCTTTCTTGAGCTCCGCGGCAGAGAGATCCGAACTGCCCTTCTTAGGACACGCCGCATCGCGCGGATCGGGAGTCACCGCAACACGCCCCGTCGAGGTCGGAGCCGCGGCGTGGATCTCGCCCGTGCAACGGTCGTACACGCGATGCCCCAGGCCGGTCAGCATGATGCCCTTGAGCGCAGGGCCGGCCGCGACCACCGGAGCTGGCCCCTTGGCCGGGGCTGCCGTCGGAGCAGGCTGACCCGCGACCGGCGCAACCGGCTCGCCAAACACCGAGGCCACGCGAAACACGTGCTGGATGCGCAAGCGGGGTGCGACTCGCTCGACGAAGCGGTCGGCCTTCACGCGATCCTCAAGCGGGATCTCGTGGGTGGCCATCGGCGTCGTCACGGCCTTGCCATTGACCACGCGCTGCAGCGGGCGCAGGACGACAAAACGCGACTCGCCGCCGATCTGCAGCGGCTCACTGCAGGCCAGACAGCCCGGGACTTCCAGGTCGACCTGCTTGGCCGTCGCGTCATACGGCGTGGTATCGGGCTGCACGTCGGCTTCGGCCACGAAAGAGTGGCCGCGCAGATAGTCCAGCAGATAGGTTTTTTCGCCCTCGCACTGCCGCTTCTGCAGGCCGTCTTTCTCGTCGCAGCGCGCGTACAGCGGCTCAAGCAACGTCGTCAGATCCTTGGCTGGGACGGCGCCTTTGAGGAGCTCGTCAAAGCTCTGCGCCGTCGGGGCGGCCGGGGCCGGAGTCGCTGCAGGAGCCGGAGCAGCCTTGGCGCCCTTGCCCGCCGCAGCGGGAGCCGTCTTCGCCGGGGCCTTGGTGGGCTGTGGCTCAGCGGGCTTGTTCCCAGCAAACGCTGCTGACGTTGCGAAAAGCAGAGGCAACGACCAGCCCAGGATGCGCGACGCAGACGAGGACCCGTCGGACACACGACAAGACGTCAGAGAACGAGACTTCATGGCGGCGGCATACCACGAGTCCTAGGGACAGCACAAAGGCAAAGACTCGGGGCTGAGGTCGCTGCCAAAGCGTCGGCTGAGCGGCGGTAAATGCGGTGCGGGAGGCGCGGGCGAGCGGGCTACTTGTGAATCAAGAAGAAGCGCTTGGCGCTGATGTGCGCGGGCGGTGCGGGGGCGGCTTCGGTCTCGGTATCCTCGTCGGAGATGGTCAGGCCGCGGCTG
>DAORCZ010001263.1:0-2455 GCA_035345735.1 Pseudomonadota bacterium
GCCAACCACCCAGCAGCCACGCGGCCAGACGCTGGTGGTGGCGGCGGTCCCCGGTCCGGTCTGCTGCAGCGGTCCCGCGAGCGGCCCGGCCAGCGGATCGATGGCCGTGGCGGCGAAGTCGAGCCGCTCCGTCTCGACGGAAAAACGATCGCTGCGCAGCTCTTCCATCAGGCCGATGGCGCGCAGCACGCGCAGCACCACGGCGTCGTGCTCTTCGCTGCTGGACGAGGCCGAAGGCGGCTCGCCGCGATCGGCGCGCTCGGCAAGGTGACGCAGGCGCTGCTCGGCTTCAAAGCGCAGGGTCTGGGCGTACTCGCGCGCGCGCAGGCTGCGCACCGACAGCAGGCGCTTGAGCTCCGGCGGGGGAGAGTCGCTGCTCGCCGCTTCGTCGACGCCGGTGCCCTGCGCGTGCAGCCAGTACTGCTCCAGCAAGCGGCGCGAGATGCGGTCGATCTGGTGTCGCACCAGGCGCGGCGCTCCGAGATAAATCTCGACGAGCTCGGCCAGCACGGTGCGCGCCAGAAGCAGGCGCGTGTCCTGATCGCCGGCGAGGTGACTCTCGATCGGCAGCGCGCTCTGCATCTGCTTGAGGGTCAGCATCGGCAGCGGGCCGGTGCGGGTGGCGCGGACCTCGTCGCGGGCCAGCTGGGGCAGGTGCAGGAGCAGGAAGTGTTCGAGGGTGACCACGGCCTCGCGCTGCGCTCGCTCGGGCAGCTGATGCCAACCGGGCTGACCCGACGTAAACCAGCGAACAAGATCGACGACCGCCTGCCCGGCCGGGCCGGTGCTCTCCAGCACGCGCGATAGTAGATAGAGCTGCACCGCGGCGTGCGCTTCGTGCGTAGTCGGCGCCAGCCCGACCAAGCGATCGACGGCGCTGGTCCCCAGCACGCTGTACAGCCGGCGGCAGCGCTGATCGATAAGGGGCATATCGGTCAGCTCATAGATGCGCATGCTGCCGTCGATGCCACCCAGCACCAGGTCGATTCGGCCGGTGTTTTCGGCATCGGCCAGGGTCATCGACGAGAACAGGAAGCCGGCATCCATGCGCCACAGCACACCGCCGTGCAGCGTATCCATGGCGAAGACGTAGCCAAACGTGGTGCCGCCCAGCAGCAGCCCACTGCCGGGCAGCGGGCTCTGCACGCCCAGACGCCGCGCCGACACGTGGGCCAAGCAGACGAAGCGCCACTCCGGGAATAGCAGCTCGCGTAGTCGGCCCTCGCGATCGATGCGCTGCAGACCGCCACGGGTATAGGCCACCACCAGCTCGTCTTCGCAGAGCACGAGGTCAGCGACCTCGCCGGGCAGAAAGCTCAGGCCGCGTGTCTCGCGGCTCTCGCTGGGGCGCCGCAGCTGGCGGTCATCGAGGATCTCGACCCATAGCCGACCATCTTCGGGACGGGCGCGCAGCACCGGCACGCGACCGGGTTCGCTGCTATCGCCAATCAGCCGGATTTCGCCCCCGCTGCCCCCGACGCCGGCGGCGCGCGCCGTGTTGCGATGCTCTAGCTCGGCCACGTCCCAGTTCTGGCCATCGCAGGTCAGCTTCAGCTCGCGGTAGACGCTGCCATCGCTGTGCTCCTCGATCGAGGTGACGATGGCTTCTTTGCGATTAAAGACGCCGAAGGTCGAAAACGACACGCCAAGCGGCCGGCCGCGGAAGCGATGACTGCCAATCAGCCAGGTCGCCGGCCCGTCGACCTCGTTGGGATCGCGGTAGCGGCGCGGCGTGTGCACGTTGTGGTCGGCATCGACAACCAGCATCTCGTTCTGGCCATCGCCGTCGAGATCGGCGACGCGAATCAACAGCAGTCCGCGCCCAAAGCGCAGCGTGCCGCGCAGCAGCGCCGGCCGACCGCGGAAGCGACTGAGGCGAACTAGCTCGCGCGCCGCCGCCTCGGGACTGTCGGGGACCGGGGTGACCGCCAAGCCGGAGAGCGTCCGGTACTCTTCGACCTCGGGTGTGACCGGTCGCGCTTCAATGCGTCGTACGCGCGGTTCTGACATGCTGCCGATTCTACCTCTGCCATCCCACACAGCGACCTGGCAAAGCATCGGCACTGCGGCCTAACCGACGAGGCGCCCCCGACCTGCGGCGGGTCATCTGCTGCCTTGACAGAACCTGCGGGCTGCGCGACGACTCGTCTATGAGACATCGGGATCTTCTCTGCTCAACGCGTGGTCTCCTTGTGGCGTGTCTGCTGGGTGCGGGGATGGCGCTCGTGCCGTTTGCCAGTAGCTGTGCGCCTGACCGCCTGGGCGATCTCGGCGACGAGGACGAAGAGGAGGGGACCGGCGACGGCGGCTCCAGCAAGCCGGGTCCGACGCAGGCCTGCAAGATCGATGTCGACTGTGGCACGGGCCGACGCTGCGTCGATAATCGCTGCATCCCCGATGGTGGCACCTGCCGACCGCAGCCGAACGGCGACGACGAGTGCCTGGCCGACGCCTA
>DAORCZ010001264.1:0-2453 GCA_035345735.1 Pseudomonadota bacterium
ATTGGCGCTCGACAGCAGTTCCGATGCCCAATTGCTGAGGCAACTGGCGTGGACGCTACTGGCGAGTGCGCTGGCCGGTGCCGTGCTCGTCTCCGCCGGGGGGGCGTGGCTCGTGCGACGTGCGCTGTTGCCCGTCCGCGACCTGGTTCGACAAGCCGCGGCACTCAGTCCGGAAAACGTCGGACAGCCGCTGGATGGTTCCGCGCAGGCACAGGAGCTGCAGCCGCTGGTCGCGCAGTTCAACGCGCTGCTCGTACGGCTGGACAACGCATACCGGCAACTGGAAGGCTTCAATGCGGACGTCGCCCACGAACTGCGCACGCCGCTGGCGACCCTGATCGGCGAGACCGAACTCGCCCTGAGCCGCGAGCGCTGCCTTCCCGAGCTGCGGGACGTGCTGGGATCCAATCTCGAGGACCTGCACCGCCTAGCGGGCCTCGTCAATGACATGCTGTTCCTGTCGAAAGCCGATCGCGGCGAGCGGGCGCGCCGAAGCCCGGTCGGCAGCCTCGCTGCGCTTGCGGTCGAGGTCGTCGAGTTCCACGATGCGGCACTCCAGGAGGCCGGTGTGAGCGTTCGCGTTTCCGGCGACAGCGGTGGCGACTTCGATGCGGCGTTGTTGCGGCGGGCCGTATCGAACCTCCTCGCCAACGCGACGCGGTTTGCGGAGCGCGGGTCAATAATCGATCTGGACATCGGAGCGGACCCACCGGGCCTCGTCCGCGTGTCCGTCAGCAATGTCGGGCCGAAGATTTCCGCGGAACATCTTCCACGCCTGTTCGACCGCTTCTATCGGGCGGACCGGGCCCGCGAGCACGGGGACACCAATCACGGACTCGGACTGGCGATCGTGGCAGCGATCGCGCGCATGCATGGGGGCACCCCGTTTGTCCGCTCCACCGGTGGCACGACGACCGTCGGTTTCAGTATTTCCGTTTCGGGCGAAAGGCATTGACCCGTCCCCACGTGGCGGGTAGCGTGGGCAAGTTGGATCGTGGCTACGCCGATGGTGTGCGTGGCGCCCGCAGGGGACGAGTCCATCCGCGCGAGCGGCATCGCCGATACCTCGCGAGTCAGCCCCTGATACCTGCTCTACTCTTGGGAGATCCAAGTCGATGAACATCCACGAGCGCCCATCGGCGGATGACCTTTTCGGCATCAGCTGGATGCTGGTTTTGGTGGGTTGGTCGATCGCCGCCCTGTCGATGATCGGCGCGCTTTACCTGAGTGAATACCTACGAATTGAGCCCTGCGTCATTTGCTGGTATCTGCGCCTCTTCATGTTTCCGCTAACTCCGGTCCTCATGGTGGGGCTGTTCCTCTTCGACCGGCACGTCGTGTTCTATGCACTGCCTCTGGCGAGCGCCGGATGGCTCATCTCCGTTATCCATCTGCTGCAGACCTCAGTAACGACGCCGGTCGAGGCGGCCTCTTGCTCGCCGATCATGCCGTGTAGCGAGACGCAGATCATGTGGATGGGTTTCGTTGCGGTTCCGCTGCTGTGGGTGGCCGTCTTTTCGGTCATCAATGTGCTCCTGATCGCGGCACACTTCAGCCGCGCAACTTCCCGGGAGTATGCTGCCTAGTGCTCTCTTCGCCGAGCCTGCGATCGTTGGGCTGTCTGTCACGCGGTTCGACTACAGCTAACGTCAAGTTGTCTGCTGCGGATGTTGAGACCACGCGCGTCGGCCCCAGCAGAGTTCGTCGGCTCCGGGGAAATAGGCCCGACCGGAAACGATCGGGTTGAAGACGCGGCCGGCAGACTTCCCGCCACTCTCGCATCCTCACCGAGTCGGCTGCATCCACATGTAGTTCTGATGCTGCATCATATGGTCCATCATCTGCTGCTGCATGCCCATGTACCGATCCATCATGTACTGGCGCTGCTTCATCTGATCCGGGGTGAGCTTCGAATAGTAGTCCCCCATCCCGCGCCATCCCATCATGTGACCGCCCCTCATTGCGCCGCCCATCATCGGACCGCCCGCACAGCAACCCAACATGCCCGGCCCCCACATGCCGTGCATTGTTCCCATGCCGTTGCGCATCGTTTCCCAGTGCTCCTGAAGCAGCTTCTGTCGCTCCTGCGGATCTTGGGTCTGGCGGATCATCTCCATCTGCTCCTGCATCCGCTGCATGGTCTGCTGCATCTGCGCCATCTGCTTGTCGAACTCGGCGACTTCAGGCGCCTGCTGCTGCATTTGAGCGTCTTTCGCGGGCGGGGCCGCTGTCGGCTGCGCCATGCCCGGCGCGGCCGGAAGCACGGCGGCCATTATGGCTGCAATCAAGATCGTCTTTTTCATTTCGCATCCTCCTCGTCGACAGAAAGAACACCTTCGCACGTCTTCGCTCCGATCGCCGCAACACGCGGAGCCCATTTGCCATGCCCGGTATCGGCACGAAGCCGAACTTCGAAGCTTTCTTGCGTAATCATTCCAGATCTGATGCAGGAG
>DAORCZ010001265.1:0-2450 GCA_035345735.1 Pseudomonadota bacterium
CTGCAAGAAGCGACAGTAGCAGTCCAAGGCAAAGCGACGGCTGCCGGCCCAGGCGGCAAAGGCGGGCAGCCCTTCCGTGCTCAGCCCGACGTTGAGGATGCTGGTCAGCATGCCAGGCATCGACTGCGCCGCGCCCCCTCGCACCGAAAACACCGATGGCCGCCCGCGGTCTGGCGCGAAGGTCTCGCTCCCCGCCGCCCCCAAGAGCAGGTTGCTTAGCTGATGCTGAAGTTCGCTCCACAGCGTCGGCCACAGCGAAAGAAAGCGGTCGCGGGCCTGCCCCACGGCAGTCGGCTCACCGGACGGCAGGAAGATCTCGCGCCACAGCCCGCTCGGCAGCACCACGCCGGGCGGGACCGGCAGCGCAAGCTGACGCATGCGCAACAAGCCCACGGCCTTCTGACCCATCCGCGCGGGCTCGGCCTCCGTCTGGGGCGCAATCGGAAGAACGTAGGTCGTCACGGCAATCGCGGCCGGATACTAATCCAGCTCCCCCCCGAGTCCCACAACTCGTTCCTAGACAGCGCATCCCGGCCCCGGCAGGGGGGGGTTTTCGGGGGGCCGGTGTGCCGCGTGGCAGTTCACCACCGCGATCGACAGGTGCCGCTCCACCCGTTGCTTCACCCGATGGCCTGCGGGGTGAGCTCCCTGGCTACATCCCCGTCGCTGCACGCCTAGCGTATGGCCATCGGCGCCGCGGGTTTGGCGGCAGGCCCCGGCGAGTAGACCGGGGCGGGCGCCCGTCTGTGAATCGAACGCGTCTCCCTCGCTCAAGTGTCGGAACTGCAGTCCTTTCGCTGGCTTTGTTCTTCGTTGTAGCTGGTTACGCTGGGGTGGTAACCTCAACGACTGAGCATCTAAAGGTTAAAGGGAGTTGTGGTGAAAACCCCGGTTCAATTCGGTAACTACTACCTCCTGGAGCGCGTGGCCGCCGGTGGTATGGCAGAGGTCTTTCGCGCCAAGAGCGTCGGTCGGGAGGGCACGGAGCGCGTCGTAGCACTCAAGCGCATCCTGCCGATGATCGCCGCGGACAAAGAGCTGGTCTCGCTGTTCATCGACGAAGCCAAGCTCGTCATCCAGCTCAACAACCCCAACATCTGCAAAGTGTTCGACTGGGGCAAGGTCGAGGACAGCTACTACCTGGCGATGGAATACATCTCCGGCTGCACGCTGCGACAGGCCTTCCAGCGCTGCAAAGAGCAGGAGATCGACGGCGCAGCGACGATGCCGCTGGCGCAGGCCTGCCTGATCGCGATGAAGCTGTGCGAGGGCCTGGACTACGCCCACAACAAGAAGGACACCCTCGGCAACGACCTGGGCCTGGTGCACCGCGACGTCTCGCCGCCGAACGTGATGATCAGCTTCGAGGGCGAGGTCAAGCTCATCGACTTCGGCATCGCCAAGGTCCAGACGCATCGTCAGACGGAGAGCAGCGCGCCGAAAGGCAAGTTTTCCTACATGTCGCCCGAGCAGACGCGCGGTGAGCCGCTCGACCGTCGCTCGGACATCTTCTCGCTCGGCGTCGTGCTCTATGAGCTACTGACCGGCGAGCGCCTGTTTCCCGTCGATAACGACCTGTCCATTCTGGAAAAGATCCGCAACGTCGAGATCGTCCCCCCCTCGACGCTGAACCGCCGCATTCCCGAGGAGATGGAGCGCATCGTCCTCAAGGCGCTGAGTCGCTCGCCCGCCGATCGCTATCAGACGGCGATGGAGCTCAACTCGGACCTGCAGCAGTCGCTGTACGCGTCGGGAGAGTTCTATTCGCGCAAAGAGCTGTCGGCGTGGATGAAGCGCGTGTTCCGCGCCGAGTTCGAGAGCGAGCAGTCGGCGATCGATGCCGCCCGCGAATTCCGGCCACCGAGCCTGCCCTCGTCGTCGCCCAACGAGCCGCTGGCCAAGGCGCGACAGACCATGCAGATCGCGGCGCTGCGCGTGCCTGGCGAAGGCACTAGCTCGCTGCGCGTACCCAAGGATCCCACCGGGGCCTTCCGCGTCGGCAAAGACGGCGTCATGCGCCCAGCAGGCGGCGCCAAAGAGACCGACGCGCCCAGCTCGTGGACGCCGAGTCGCAGCAAGCCCAAGCGCTCGGCCAGTACGCCACCGCCGCCGCCTAAGCAGACGGTGCAGTCGATTGCCGAGGCGGCCTCGTCGATGGTGGCTGGGGCCCAGGCCGCGGGCAAGCCCATC
This sequence comes from Pseudomonadota bacterium, assembly GCA_035345735.1. Taxonomy (GTDB): domain Bacteria; phylum Myxococcota_A; class Polyangia; order Palsa-1104; family JAEUJZ01; genus JAEUJZ01. The sequence continues at coordinate 2,191 of DAORCZ010001265.1, forward strand.
GTGCGTCAGCCCGGTGCCCCGCGCGAAGAAGACACCGCCGTCGATCCGCCGATGCTGTCCGGCCGGGTCGTCGAGGCGAGCTGGTCGGGCGAAAACTCGCGCGCGCAGGAGACCATCCCGAATCGTTTCGGTCCACCGAGCGGTGTCCCGAGCGCCATCGACGAAGGCCCGACGCTGGGCCATACGATGCGCAACGTGTCCGACATGACGGGGGAGTCTGCCCCGTCGGTGGGCATGCACGATCCCGGCGATACCGAGAC
>DAORCZ010001266.1:0-2449 GCA_035345735.1 Pseudomonadota bacterium
AGCCGCAGGATCGAGAGCGCCGTCACCGACTTGCCCGATCCCGACTCACCGACCAGTCCCAGCGTCGTTCGCGCCGGCAGCCGCAGCGACACTCCGTCGAGCGCGCGCACGTAGCCGCCCCCTGGGCTGCGCGCTGTGGCGTGGCTTTGGCGAAAGCTCACTGCCAGATCGCGAATATCGAGGGAGGCATGCGACATGCGGCGCGAGCATGCCGCGTTGTCGTCGGCCGGTCAATCTCCTGGCGTGGCCATGTTGTCACTGGAGAGGCGGTGTAGACTGGGGGCATGTCGATTCTTGGGCGCCTGTCGAACCTGATTAAGTCGAACCTGAATTCCGCCGTCGATAAGCTGTCGGACCCGGCCAAAGAAGTCGATCTGCTCATCACCGAGATGGAAGAAGAGCTGGTCAAGATGCGAACCGAGCTCCGCGACGCGCTGGTGCAGGAAAAGCTGGCGCAGAAGCGCGTCGATGAAGCCTATCGCGGCGTGCAGAAGTGGCAGGACCATGCCGAGCGCGCCGTGCGGGCCGGCGAGGACGACCTGGCCAAAGAGGCGCTGGTGCGGCAGGCCGATACCGAGGACAAGCTGCGGACCGCCGAGGGTACGCTCGCCGAGCACTCGCGCATCGTCGCCAAGCTGCAGGGCGATCTGCGGCAGGGCGAGGCCAAGCTGACCGAAGTGAAGGGCAAGCGCGAGGCGCTGAAGTCGCGGGCCCGAGCGGCGCACAAGCAGAGCGGCGGCGAAGGCAGCGCGTTTGATCGGTTCAATACGCTCGTCTCCGAGATCGAAGAAAAGGAGCAGCAGGCCGAGGCCATGGCCGAGATCGAGCCGGAGCTTGCCGCCGCGGTGCAGGAAGATCGCGACCGGCAGACCAGCGCTCGCTTCGATCGCCTGCTGGGCCCGGGCAGTGCCGGCGGCGAAAAATCGGCCAAAGACGATGAGATCAGCACGCGGCTGCGCAGCCTCAAGGCCAAGCTAGACAAGCCCGCTTCGTCTGAGGAACAATAAGCCTGAAATCCGTGTCTAAGCTGTCTTCTACTCCGGGGCTGTGGGCCCGCCTGCTGCGGCGCTTGGTGCGTGATGGGCGGTCGCCTGGACGGGCGGCAGGGCTGGGGCGCGCGATGTCTCCCGAGTTGGCCGCGCGGACCGATATTCCCGCCGAGCTTTACGCACAGCGCGAGCGGCTCTATGCCTGTGCGCTGCAGCTTCTGGATGACCCTCATGCGGCCCGTCAGGTGGTGGCCGAGGCGCTACAGCAGACGGCGGTTGCCCTGGCCGAGGGGGGGGCTAGTTCAAAGTCAGCTGCGGTCGACTCGGGGGCGGATGCATCGCTATCGGGACTCTTAGACCGCAGCGTGATTCGCTTGGCGCTGCTGCGACTGCGCGTGACGCCAGCGGCGGTCCAGGCCAGCGAAAGCCTTGAGGGTGCGGCTGACGAACCCAGCGAAGGGCGGACCGCACGCAGCGAGCCCTTCGAGGGTGCTGCGCCGCTGCCCAGCGACGGAGTGGGTCAGCTAGAGCGAATTGGCGATGCCCTCAATAGCCTGCCGGCGGAGATTCGCGCCGTCATCGCGCTGGTGGTGATGCAGGGGCGCTCGATCGCCGCGACCGCCGAGCTGTTGGGCATCGGCGAAGAGGCCTGCTCATTTTTCCTGGGGCACGGGCGCAAGCTCCTGCGCCGAGCCCTGCAGCGTGATCTGGTGGCCGCCGAGGACGTCCTTGGAGCGGGAGCCATTCTGCTGCAGCCACGAGATCTCAATGACCTGCACGGAAGCAAGAAGGCAACTGCCCGCGCCTAGTGCGCAGCTTGGCGCACAGGTCGAGGCGCACCTCGATGGCTGCGCCCCCTGCCGTGGCGAGGCCGAATCGCTGCGCGAGGTCGAGCGTCGTCTGGTTCGCTTGGGCCAGGCGCGGGCTCATATCGCGCATGCCCAGCGGCAGCAGCTAGACGATGCGCTGGCGCGGCAGATCGGCTTCGCAGCACCGACGCTCCGCCTCCGGCAGATTCTGCGGGCGCCGATTCTCCTGTCGCTTGTGCTGATGGCGGCGGGGCTTGTCGTCCTGTGGCTGCGTCTGCGGCATCGCTAGGCACGTCCTCGTCCTCGCTTTCGCCTTTCTGGGCGAGGTGGTACAACCAAACTCGTGACCGAATGTAGCCACTGCCGCAAGCGCTATGACAATGGCGTGCGCTTCTGTCCCGTCGATGGCTATGCCGTGGTGCCGGTGGCCGAGCCGCTCTTAGGTCGCACCCTGGCCGGACAGTTCCAGATTCAGGCGGTCTGTGGCCATGGCGCGACCGGTACCGTGTACCGCGCTAACCAGGTCGGCATCGATCGCGAGGTCGCGGTCAAGATCCTGCGCGCCGATCTGCTGAAAGACGCCGACGTCATCAAGCGCTTCCTGCGCGAAGCGCGGGCTGGGGCGCGCCTGAACCACCCCAATATCGCGAC
>DAORCZ010001267.1:0-2449 GCA_035345735.1 Pseudomonadota bacterium
GCGAAGAGCGCCGGTCACCCACGATCTGAGGCCGTAATCCTTGCGCCGCAGATAGGCTATCTCGCCCGGACCACTGCGCAAAACGCTGAGGAATACGGTCAGTACGACGAGCGAAACCAGACCAAGAAGGATCGCACCAAATGTCGCAATCAGATCGTACATTCGACTACCGTCCCGTGCTCGCCGCGCGCGCGGCCCTTAGACGCAAGGCACTGGTGACGCAATACGTCACGCTACAAACTCACGTGCGCGATACGCAAACACGCCAGCATGCGTGCGGTTCCACTACATGACCCGAGTAAAGAAGACGTGACCTGCCCGCGCGTCGCTCGCATACGAAACACCCCTCCGTGGCTTCTTTGCCGAGAAATTTCCTCATTAGCTCGGCTTTCGCAAGAGAATTCGGACGAGACCGGTCAGGATTTTTGTCAGTACGGGTTAGCTGCACCGAACATGATTGCTGTGATTGGCGGATCTGCGACGAGTGACTGATGGCAACAGTGTGACCGTAAGTCGCCATTCTTTCTGGTTGTATGACTGGTCGCCGTTGTCGCCGATCGCTACGGCAAACGAATGGACGATCTGTTTTCTCCTCGCGGCCTTACGGGGCGGACGCTGACGCGCAGCGACCTCATCCCACTCGCCGGGGGCCCGCCGCAGGTCGTGACCGACTGCGACTGTGAGGAGGTCGACCTCTCCGGGCTCGACCTGACGGGCTGGCGGTTCGAACGCTGCAATCTGCGTAAGGCCGATTGCAGCGCCGCCAAGCTTGAGGGCTCGGTCTGGCAGTCTTGCCGCGCACCGTTCGTCAGCTTTGTTGGCGCCAATCTCAGCGAGGCCGCGTTCTCGGGCGGTGACTTCAACAATTCCGTCTGGCGGCGTGCGACACTGACCTCGGCGAAGTTCGTTGGCACCAAGCTCACCGGCGCGGACTTCTCCGAAGCGCGCGCCATGCATGTGCAGTTCGAGGAGGTGCTGCTGGTCAGCGCCAAGCTGCCCGGGTTTTCGTTCCGCAAGGAAACCCTGCGCCGGGTCGACTTCTCCGGCGCCGACCTGCGCAAGGGCGATTTCCGCATGACGGTATTCGAGGACTGCAGCCTGCGCGAGGCGATGGTGGCGGGCTCGCGTTTCGAAGGCTCGGATCTGCGCGGCGCCGATCTTGGCGGGCTGCGCCTGGTCGATGCCGGGTTGTTCCGAGGCGCGACGATCTCACGCGAACAGGCCGGGCAATTGCTTGGCGAGCTCGGGCTCAACGTCCGCTAGGTCTGGGGCAGGGGGCTCAGGCCTCGCTTTGCTCGAGGTTCTCGACGACGCCGTCGGCAAGGCCAAGGCACAGCGCAGCTTCCTCGCGGGTCAGCACGATCTCGCCTGCGGCCTGATCGGCAAGCTTCCTGCCCAGCACCACCGACACTGCCCGGGCGACCTGCAGTGCGCTCGGCATTTCCCCTCGATCGTCCATCGGTCTGGCTCCTTGGGTCTCGGATGCGGTTCTGCCTGCGGCAGCGGGTCCAGCAATTCGTGGCCGGATGGGAGTATACCGATCCTGGTGCTGGTTGGCGAGGTTCAGAAAGGGGAGGGGCACCCCGGCGCCCGCGCCCCGCGCGGGCTGGGGGCGACCCGCTCTACTCGCTAGGGCGCGCGTCGGCGCTTACGCACCGCCGCCCACCCAAGCTCGCCGGCATGGGATGCCGGCCCTGCGGGTAACGATCGGGGCCAGGGGGGTGACGGGAAAATTGCGGGAATTGGCGCTGCGGCGCACTGCGGCTAGGGTCTGCCTCATGCCTGTCGTCCTCGCTGCCGCCGCCCTTTGCCTTTCTCCCTCGGTCCATGACGGCGACACGATCCGTTGCGGCCGCGAGCGGGTGCGGATCGCCAATATCGATGCGCCCGAACTTCCCGATAGCCCGAAGTGCCAGGACCGGCGCCGGTCCTATGCCTGGTGCGATTTTGCCGCGGGCGAAGCCTCGCGCGTGGCGCTGGTCCGGCTGCTGTCGCGGGGCCGGGTGATGATCGAGCGGCAAGGAACCGATCCCTATGGGCGGACGCTGGCCACCGTGTCGGTGGGTGGTGTCGACGCAGGCGACTATCTGATCGCGCAGGGGCTCGCGCGTCCCTGGCGTTGAATGCCCACTTCGAGGGCGGCTGATAGGACCTCAGGACGATCTTCACTGGTGCGGTACTCGCGCTTGAGGCCGGGGGCAGTTGTGCGGCCTGGGCCAGTCGCGGTGCGCCTCGTTCTGACAGTATCGTCGAATTGGCCGCACGGCGGCCAGCGAAGGTTTTATTTGGCGCGCGCGCAGCGAGGGCAAATCCGGGGCAGGGCTGAACAGCGGCCAAGGCTGACGGGTCCAGAGCTGGCTGCCCTTCCGGAATGAACTGACGAAACCGCCCTCCGTTTGCCGATGAACCCTGCGGCGCCAGTCCCTGGCCGCAACCCAAAAGCAGCGGA
>DAORCZ010001268.1:0-2448 GCA_035345735.1 Pseudomonadota bacterium
GCAGACGGCTCCGCTGCAGACGGGACGCGGACACGCAGGGCACGCCCGAGCGGCTTAATCTCATCCTGCAAGGCTTTCTCAATCGTGCGCTCAATCAGCAGGCGCTTGCCCGAGCCGGGCGGCCCGAAGATGACCGCGGCGCGTCCGGGCGCTTGCAGGCAGCTCGATAGCACCTTCTCCTCAGCAGGGCGTGACACATAGTACGCTGCGTCATAGGCTCCCCCCGGTGCTGGGGGCAAGACGCTGCGCGAATTCCGGGGCAGCCTGGACACGGGCCGCAGCAGGCGCCAGCCCGCCTTGCCTTGCGTCTCCAGGTAGCGCGGACGAGCGACCGGATCTCCCAGCGCCTCCCGGAGACTGCTGATGGACGAGCGGATGGTCCCGTTTTCCACCTTGCAGCGCCATAGCTGCTTGCGCAGCTCGTCGCGGGTCACGACCCGGCCGTCGGCGGCATGCTCGACAAAGTAACAGAGCACCGCGAGGGGCATGCCAGTCAGCCCGACCCGGCGGTGGTGACGAAGGACTCGCTTGCTGGCGGTGTCGAGGACAAAGTCTCCGAAAGTAAGCAGTGCCATGATTCCCCCCTCCTAGATTCGCGAATGCAAAAATTCATCAATGACTGGTCAAGCGCCCGGCGCCCGCGGTATCGGCAGGGCTCTCGCTGCAGCGGTTCCTCTCGTAAATACGCAAGCGCCGTGCCGCTTGACGGGATCTGCGCGAGCGAGCCGGTGCTGCATGTCTGCCGTCGGAGATTTGGAGCGGCCAGATTGCATGAGCAGTCACACGGACAATCGCTTCGCGGCAGCGCCGCGGGGAGTCGCAGAATTGAGACTGAATGAGTCTCAGAAATGAGACCGGCTCAGGCCGTGGAACTGCCCTTTGGGATGGACGCGGAGCGCAGCCAGTCAGCTGCTGGCTTGCGGCTTCTGCGAGAGTGAGGTGGCGACTGCTCCAGATCAGCCGTCGTAGTCCGCTTTGACGGTAGCGACAACCTGGGCTGGCATGCAGCTGGCCGCGGTCGGGCAGCGGCTCGCCACGGTCAGGTCGACGATATGTGATTTGGCGCGGAAGTGCTCGGTGCGGTCTTCGGTAAAGGCGTCGGCGTGATCCTGCAGGCACTCGGCGCTCCAGGCCGCGGTCAGGCCCGAGGCGGCACTCGCTATTCAGTTCATCTCGCCGCGTCCGCGTGACCACGGGTGGCGATAGCGAGGGGGTGGCGGTTCGATAATCTTCGCCGTGCACTGCGCTGCCAGCTCGGCAAAGGTCGAGGCGCACACGTCTAGCATTGCGCGCTCTTCCTGATCCACCGGGCCCTGCATGTCGATGTCGCGCTCCAGGCGCATATAGGCGCCCAGGCCGTGGATCGTATACTCAGGTCCTTGATCGGCAGCATCCTGGCAGGCAAGAACCAGCTGGAGCTCTTTGGGCATCAGCTCGGCTCCGAAACGCACCGATGCAAACTCGGTAGCCTCGTGGAATAGGGCGGCCAGGGCGTCGTTCAGTGCAGACAGATCGCACTCTAAGACTTCTCCGGTCGGCACAAAGTCCCGAGCGATCCAATCGGTCGCCTCTTCGGGAATCCCCCAATCCAGGGTCACGCCATAGTCGCCCAGCGACAGCAGCGCCGACCGATCCTGCGCCACTGCGAGGTAGGGATAATCAGAGGTAGTCTGCGGGTTCTGCCAGCGGTACACAACAAACGAGGTCGCTTGCGGGGTGGTAGTCATGGTGATTCTCCTCCAGTTCCGGGAGTTCTCCCCCGAACGCTGGACATAGGAGCGCGAACGGCGAGCACAGACAAGTGCTATGTGTTGCTCAGGTTGCTCGACGGTGACGGTTCAGACCCATGATATAGACGGCCGCCTCATGAGTTCGCCAGGCGAGGCTCAGTACGCATTACGTTCCCCAGAAGCTAGGGAAGTTCATTTTGTCGACGGAGAGGCGGTTGTCCTGCCTTACGAACAGCAAGGTCAGATCGGTAGCCATAGATGCCCTCAAGGCGCGAACAGATATCACCCGCTGACGCTAGACATCAAAGTCGGCGCGTGTGATGGTTCGGCGTTCTGAGAAAACTGTGCGGCGTGCCGCAACTTCCAGTTTAGCTGGAAGAAAGTTGAATGATGGCAGAAACGAAGTCAACACTAAAATTGCGCATCGTCGGTGAACAAGTCGCAGCCGCCCGCAAGCTGTTGAAAATGACTCAAGTGGAGCTCGCAGCCGCTGCACCGTATCACTTCGGGATTCTGGCAACGCGTGCAGCAGACTGAATCCATTACCAAGCTCTTCGAAGCCGAGCCGCCCTTGATCGAGGCCGTTCCAGCTTCGCACGCGACATGAACTTCGCGAAGACGCGGGCCGAGTCGTTCGCACATGGCAGGGTTCGGAGCTCACCGGTCGCTCGAATGACGGCTCTGCTGGCACAAGGTATGGCAGCAGTTGGCTGCCGCT
>DAORCZ010001269.1:0-2434 GCA_035345735.1 Pseudomonadota bacterium
GTGAGGCTGACTTCGCTCTGCCAGTCGGTGCCGGCCTGGCGCAGGATGGTGCCGCGCGTGCCAGCAATCCAGATCTCGCCGGTCTGCGGCGTCAGGCTGCCACCCACGCCCGCCGCGCCGCCGGTGAACTGACGGATCGGCGACGAAACCCAGGTGCCGCCGCTGCGCTTGAGGACCGCGCCTTTGTTGCCAAGCGCGTAGAGGTTGTCCTCGCCGCCCCCGAACATCGCAACCAAGGTCTGCGTCGTCAGCCCCGTCGCTTCCTTGGCCCAACCGGAGCTGTTGCGTCGCAAGAGCAGGCCGTTGGCGCCCGCGACGTAGGTGACCTGGCCGGTGCCTTGCCCGAAGCCGTAGACCGCGTAAAGGTCCTCGGTGATCGGCATGCCGCCCGGCCCGCTCTCAAGCATCCAGGAGCCGCCGGACAGCTTCTTGCCGACGCGACCGTTCCGACCAACGACCCACACGCTGTCGGCCCCGGCCCAGACGGAGGTCAGCTCCTGCGAGGTCAGGAGCACGCCTTCAACAGCCCAGGTACCGCTCTGGTTCTTGTGCAGGATGGTGCCGTCGCCGCCCACCGCATAGACGTCGGCTTCAACGCCAGCGCTGGGGGCATAACCGGTGACGTAGTTAAGCGGGGCGGTGACCATGCCCTGCGCCACCTGCGCCCAGGTGCCGCTGTCGGGAGCGCCGCTGCGACGCAGCACCAGGCCATCGCTGCCGACGGCATAAATTTCCTGCGGGCTTCTGGCCCAGATGCTCGACAGCGTGTTGCCGGTGACGCGGGTCGAAAGCGACTCCCAAGTGCCAGCCGTGCGCCGCAGGATGGTGCCGCTGTTGCCGACGGCGTAGACCGTCGTCTGGCCGCCGCGCGTGCTGCCCCAGACGGCAGACAGAAGCTCGCTGGTCAGGCCCATCGCCTCCTGCTTCCACGTACCGCCCTTGCGCTGCAGCACCGTGCCAGCCGAGCCGACGGCGTATAGCTCGTCGCCAGCCGCCCACAGCCCAGTGAGCTGGGTGGTGACGGGCGTCGGCTCGCTGCTCCACGTACCGCCCTTGCGCACCAGGAACACGCCGCTGTCGCCGGCGGCGTAGACTTCGCCGCTGGCCGGGCCGTCGCCGCACCAGACCGAGTTCAGCGTCTGCGCCACCAGCGTGTCGGCCTCGACCATCCAGGTCCCGGCCTGGCGATGGACGATGCGGCCGTTGGAACCGACGGCGTAGACCTCGGTGGCGGTGCCCGTGCCCGAGGTCGCGACGCCAGAGACGCCAAACAGCGTGTCCGGCGTCACGCCCATGCCCTCGCGGGTGAACATCGAGCCGTTATTGCGGACGTAGTAGATACGACCGGTGGTGCCGACGACAAAGTACTCGCCGGGCGTCGAGGTCGCCCACACCGCATTCAAGTTGCCGTCGCCCGCCCCAAGGATGGGATTGAGGTCGCTCCAGATGTTGTTCTGCCGTCGCAGCGCCAGGTCGTACAGGCCGACTGAGAACACCACCGCCGCCGTGCCGCTGCCCTGGCCCGAGATGCCGAGGATGGTGCGCGCATCGAAGCTGGAGCTGCGCTGGACCTGCCAGCCGGTGCTGCCGTCGACGACGACCGTGCCGCTCTCGCCGGCGGCGTAAAGCTCGTCACCGGCCGCCGTCGTGCCGGGGATGCCCCACAGCGCGCGCAGGTTGTTGCCTTGGGGCCGCGGGCTCTCCCAGCGCCAGCCGATCGGCGTCGGGATCACGCCACCGTCCCGCATATCGGCACCGGCGTCCCGTCCCGCATCCGGCTTGCCGGTGACATCCCCCACCACCACCTCAGTGCAGCTACTTTGCAGGCCCCAAAGCGGCAAGGTCAGCCCCAGACCCCCGAGGCTCAACGAGCCTAGGAGGCCTAGCCGCTGCTTGCATAGGATTGTGCGCATAGTGCTCATCGTTCGCGATGCCATCTATGAAGTCAAGGCAGAGGGCTTACACTAGCCATTCTTTGTGACAAAAGGACGGGGGCATTGCAGGCCTCGCGCAGGCGGTCCGGGTTTGCCGCTTGGGTCGGCGGCACGCTGAACGACCAACCCCGCGTCAGCATTGCGTCGCAGGCTGAGCTTGTGGTTACTGTGCGCACGTGCTGACCCGAACTCGCCCCCAACCGACTGTCTCTCTCTCCCCTGTCGCTGTCTTCCCTCTACGCCCTGCCCCGTCCCCAGCGCGGGCGAAGGCCCTCTGCCCCACGTCGCTGGTGTCGGCTCTTTTGGTCCTCGCCAGTGCCTGCAGCCCGGCCGACCAGCCCATGGCCATGGACGAACCTGCGCTGCCCGCCTGCGGCCCGGCCATCGCCAGCCTCGGCGGCAAGCCAGTCATCGTCGAAAACAGCGAGCGCACCCCGTACGTCGCGCGGCTGTGCTTGCCACAAAACCCCGGCGATACGACCGATCCGCGCGGCGCGCTG
>DAORCZ010001270.1:0-2424 GCA_035345735.1 Pseudomonadota bacterium
TCGCGAATAACACGATATCGGCCAATGTAACGGTGCGACGGTGTGTCCATGTGCGAACCCGAAACCAGCTGCTCATCAGGTATGCAAGGAGGGTGGCGACGTCACTTGGACTACGGGCTTGGGGTGGGGCTTCTGACAAGCGCGGGTCGTGGGCCGGGCGAATGGGTCGCAGGGGAGCCAGCGGAGGTGGGAGAGGGGAGGGCCGCGGGGCACCTGGCGCCGGCTTTGCCCTGGCATTTCTCGTCGCTGGCTGGGCCATTGCGATCATTTCACGGAGGCCACCTTCCGTCGCACTGCATAGCGCAGGCGGACGCATAGGGCCGGCCCGAATTGCGTGCCATGTCCACGGGGCCGAACATGCACTCTTATGGGGAAGCGGGTTCTGTTGTTGTTTCAGGAGGGCGAGGTCGGGCATTCGTTGCGGCAAGGGCTGGTCGAGCGCGGCCACGCCGCAAGCTGCTTTGCGGGTCTGCGCGGACTGGCTGAGCGAGTCGTCTTGGATGCGCCCGATCTGGTGCTTGTCAGCCTAGAGCGCAGCGATGTCGACGGGCGGGATATCGCGCGGCTGTTGCGACGCGACGCGCGCTTTGCCAGCCTGCCGGTCGCGCTGTGCACAGCCGGTTCCGAGGCGAGCGATGCGCGCTTGACGATGCTTTCGCTGGGGGCGCAGGGCGTGGTGAGACCCGACACCAATCCGGGGGCGCTGCTTGCTGAGGTCGAGGATCTGCTCCTGCGACGCAAGCCGCACGTGCCAGCCAGCGAAGCGGCGCGCTTGGCCAAGCTGCACTCGCTCGGCGTGCTCGACTCGCCGCCGGATGCGGTGCTGGACGCCATCGTGGCCGCCGCGTCCGAGATGGTCGGGGTGCCGATGGCGCTGGTCAGCCTGGTCGATGCCGAGCGGCAGTGGTTCAAGGCCCGGGTCGGTCTGGCGGCGCAGGAGACGCCGCGGGAACTCGCCTTCTGCGCGCACGCGATTCACGGCACCGAGATCTTCGAGGTCGCGGACTCGCGGCAGGATGAGCGCTTCGCGCAGAATCCGCTGGTCACCGGTGCGCCCAACGTCGTGTTCTATGCCGGCGCGCCGCTGCGCACGAGCGATGGCCACGCGATTGGTACGCTCTGCGTCATCGATCAGCAGCCGCGTCAGCTCAGCGACAACCAGCGGCGGGCGCTGGCTCATCTAGGGCGAGCGGTGACGTTGCTTTTGGAGCGTGGCGAGTGGGCCAAGTCGGGGCAGGGCACGACGGTGCTCCCGCCTAGCTCGCAGTCGGCCAAGCCGGCCAGCCCGCCCGAGAGTGCCGGGCCGGGCCGGGCTCGGACGACGCCATCGTTTCCGCAGTAGCCCAGGTCAGGCCGGGCGGATGCGCAGCATGAGCGGGTTGCTGTAGAACCACAGGTCCTGCCAGGGGTCGACGTTGAGCGGGTCGATGCGAGGGGACTCGACGTCGGTGCTGGTGCCGCGAGCCCGCACGAACAGGCTCTGGCTGAGGGCGCGGATGGGGTAACGAAACTCGAGCCAGCCATCGCGGCGGCTGCCTTGCCCCACCCGCCAGGTCTTTTCGACGCGGGCCGTCGGGTGGTGCAAGGTGTCGCGGTCGGGCGAGGGGCCGTGGATTTCGCCGACAATGAGGTCGAGGTGGTGCAGGACGGGCACCGTGCCGACGAGGTTGGGTCGCTGGGCGGGCCGGATGCGCAGCACGATCTCGACATCGGCGCCGTGCGCGCAGAGCAGGGTGCCGCCCATCGCGGTGGCGGTGCGACCGTCGTGTGCCCATAGCTCGACCCCTTCGACCAGGCCGCCGAGGACCGTCCACATATTGCCGCCCCGCATGCCGTCGAGGATGGGCAGGGGGGCCTTGCTCTGGGCGTAGACGTAGGTGCGGGCGTAGACCCCGGGAGGATAGTCCTCGTCGGGATCGTGCATGTCGCCGTACTGTCGCGGCTTGGTGCGGCCGGTGAGCTGGATGTAGCCGAGCTTCTTGAACGAGGCGCGATCGGTCTCGCGACGGTCGCCGTGGAAGCGATGCGAGTCGGAGTTGGCGGTGATGTAGAAGGCCCGCCCTTCGCCGAGCAGGCTGTCCCAGAGGCCGCCGACCTTCGCGACGTAGTAGTCGTAGCCGCCCCAGGTGCGATAGGAGTGCACGGGATAGCCAGGGAACGAGCGCGGACCCGGCAGATCGGAGTAGTAACCGCGGGGAATGCCGACGAGCGGTGCGGCGCCGTGACCGGGGGCGCCCTCGAAGCCGCGCATGACATCGGGACCGGCGTCGGACCAGGCGCGTAGCTCGTGCGGGCTGTCGAGTCCGCGGCGGGCGGGATGATTGGCAAAGAACAGCGCGTGCGGGCTGCGCCCTTGCAGATAGCGAACTCCCTCGACGGCGGCGGCCTCGGCCTCGGCGGCGGTGCGGCGCGGGCTGGCCGGCG
>DAORCZ010001271.1:0-2424 GCA_035345735.1 Pseudomonadota bacterium
TCGCAGAAGAGCGGCGTGATGGGAATCGCCAGATGGTGGGAGGGGTCGCCGAGGCGGCGGCAGACCTCGCGCAGGAGGAAGGTCTTGCCGTGTCCGAAATCGCCGATCAGGAGGACAAAGCGCGGGCGCGAAGGATCGGATAGCCACGACACCACCTGATCGACGGCCGAGGCAGCCTGGCGATCGAAGCGAAAACTGCCGTCTTCGCAGTATTCAAGCCGCTGGTCGACATAGAGCGCAGGTGGATAGTCGGGGCTGGCCGCGAACTCTTGTGTCTGCTTTGCGACCAGGCGGGAAAAGTCGATCAGGCCCTCGTACTCGTCGAGAGAAAACAGGGTGATGCACAGGAGATCGCAAGCGGCTTGCAGCTCGGCGGTGGGCTGAAAGCCGCGCTGCACACAGACCAGCTCACTGGAGCGGGCCTGACCAGATAGCAGGGCGTGCGCATCCAGGGCGGCGCCTAGCTCTTGGAGCTGGGCCGGCGAGGGCGCCTGGTTGACGACGGCGACGCCGAGGTGCGTGGGGCGACGGTTGACGGCATACGAAACCTGCAAGAGGCCGCGCAGGGACGGCGGCGCGTCCAAGATCGTGACCTCGGGATCGTCGGCGCTGCTGGGATCCTGAAAGCGGCGATGGCGCAGTCTGGCGGCGGCGATGACGCGGGTCAGGACGGGATCGCGACGCTCTAGATTGAACTCCAGGCCGGCGCCAAGACGTCGCGCGAGGTCGCGCAGGTCAGCTTGCTCCAACAGCAGGTTTTCCTTGATCGTCCGCTCCATGCCGGCGCCGAAGCGGGCATGAATTTCGGGGAAGTGATCGATGCAGAAGGCATCTAGCTCGGCGACTGTGGGCAGGGCCTTGTGCAGTCGCTGTCGCAGGGGCTGCTGCTCAGTCGAGAAGGGCCGGCGACTCATGGCGGCAAGCTAACACGGGCCGAGCATGGCGATGCCCGGCAGTCCCGCCGCTATACCTGCCCCACCCACCAGCCGGGGTCGCAGGCTGCGAAGCGGTGGCGCCAGGCGCGCAGCATCGCGGCGGGAAGGGGGCCTTGGGCGAGGGCTTGCGCGGCGGCTTGCAGGTGCTCGATGCGGGTGGTGCCAAGGAGGGCGGTGGTGACGCCGGGCGCGAACGCGGAGAAGCGCAGCGCGACCTCGGCGGGGTCGTGGTCCCCGAGCAGGTCGCGGCGGCTCGCATCGTCGCGGAGCATGGTGGTGTAGCGCCAAAAGTACTCTTCGGCGTATTGCCCGACGGGGCACTCGGCGTAGCGCCAGGGGGCGTTGGCCAGGGGGCGCTTGGCGAGGACGCGGCGGCCGCGGGCGGCGGCGAGCGGCAGGACCTCGTCGTAGATGCGCTGGTCGCAGAGGTTGATGCTGCACTCAAGGACTTCGAAGGCGTCGCTGTGCAGGGCGAAGCGCAGGGGGTCGCCTTCGCCGGAATAGCCGACCGCGCGCAGCTTGCCGGCGGCCTTGGCGTCGTGGAGTGCCTGGGTACATTCGCCGCGCGCGAGGATCGTCTGATCGCAGCTATGCAACAGCACGACATCGAGGCAGTCGGTGGCGAGGCGCCGCAGTGCGGCATCGACGCCGCGGGCCACGCAGTCGTAGGTCCAGTCGGGGGTCTCGGGGATGCCATAGCCGACCTTGGTCACCAGGACGACGTCGTGCCGCCGACCGCGCAGGATGCGGCCGAGTCGCTCTTCCGATGCGCCGTAACCGCGGGCGGTGTCAAAGAGCGTGATCCCCGAATCAATGGCTGCCGCGACTAGCCGCTCGGCCTCGCTTTCAGAGAGTCCATCCGCCCCAAGCTGTCCGGCACCCAGCCCCAGTCGCGACCACATCATGGCGGCAAGTTCGCGCGAATCGGGGCGGGCGACAACGCAGAAATCGCGTCCTTCCGAAGAGGGCATGGAGGACGAGGCAGCGGGAGGGAAGAACGCGAGGCGGAAAGGGCGAGGTGGAACGCGCAGGGGCGAGCGGGCCCGTGGTGTGGCTACTGGTTGGCAGCGAAGGCCTTGATCTGCTCGACGGTGAGGAAGCCCTTCTTGTCCTTGTCGATCTTGTCGAAGCCCTTGGCGATGCGGGGCATGCCGGCCTTGGCTTCGGCCAGGGTCAGCTTGCCGTCATGGTCTTTGTCGGCGGCCTTGAAGCGCTCTTCGATGTCCTTGTCGGTCTTGGCATCGGCGAGGGCACGGCCGGCGAACAGCGGCAGGGCGCAGGCGACGGCGAGGGCGAGGGTGAAACGGACGGTCTTGGAAGCGGTCATGCGCGAGGTCTCCTATCGGTTCAGCAAGGGGTATCTGGGGATCGCGGGAGAACAAGAAGGACGGCAGGGACGGCGCAGCAAATCGTGGCGGGTCCCTGGGGGGAGCGCGCCGCGTCGCGGCTAACGCCAGCCCTTGTGCTTGCCGTTGTCGTGCCAGCCCTT
>DAORCZ010001272.1:0-2421 GCA_035345735.1 Pseudomonadota bacterium
CGGGGGCGGGCGCGGGGGGAGCGGCGGCGGCAGCAGCAGCGGCGGCTTCGGCGGCCTTCTTGGCGGCTTCTTCGGCGGCGATGCGCGCGGCTTCGGCGGCAGCCTTGGCGGCGGCGAGGCGCTTCTGGTTTTCGGCCTCGGCATCGACCTTGAGTTTGGCCAGGCCCTTTTCAAAGTCGGGGCCGACCATCTCGTCCATGCTCTTGACCAGGGTCATGGCCTTGGACATGAAGTTGGCGGCGCCGCTCATCGACCAGGTGACGGTGGTCTTGTCGCCGGCGGCCTGGAAGGTGAACTGGGTCTGATTGGTGGACTCAAAGGGCTTGATGAATTCCAGCTTGATGTCGAGCTGCTCATTGGGCTTGGTGTCGACGATGGTCATGCGGCCTTCGCCGACCTGCTTGTTGCCGCTCCAAAAATAGGTCGCGCCCTTGCCGCTGCCCGCGTAGGTCTTGTTCATCCCGGGGTCGAGGGCTTCCCACGGCGACCAGCCGGCCCAGCCGTGAAAATCTGCGACCAGGCCATAGACCACGTCGGCGGGGGCGTCGATCGTGGCGCTGCGCTCGACCTTGAATGTGTCGGGGCGCGTGCTGACGACGGCGATAACTAGTCCGATGGCGATGGCCAAGGTGATACCGAGCTTTTTCAACATGAACTCCTCCTTATTGGGTGTACTGGAGGCGCGACTATATGCTTTTTTCGTCGCGGAACAGCGCTTTTGCGCCGCTGCTTCCCGAGGCCAAAGCTGAGTCTGCTTGCCGTGCTTGCGCTCTGATCTCGTCCTTCTCTGCGACGGCAAGGATCGAGTGCGTGTCCCCATGTCCCGCTCTGCTCCGGCGACCGCCGCGACCGTAAAGCAGGTGCGAGCGCAGCTTGCGCCCCACCAAGATGTGCAGCGACAAGAGCACGCTGTGACCTATTTCCCGACGGCGATGCAGGTGTTGGGCGTGCCGGTGCCGGCCCTGCGCGAGGTCGCCAAAGAGCTGGCGCAGAGCCACAAGAGCACGCCCGCGGCCGAGGTGCTTGCGATCTGCCGTGCGCTGATTGCCGACGGCACGATGGAGGGTCGCCAGGTGGCCTACGAGTTACTTGAGCGGCACAAGGCGGCGGCGGCGGCGCTGACCGAAGACGACATCGAGGGACTGCGGGCGGGCCTGGACAACTGGGCATCGGTCGATAGCTTTGCGGCCTCGGTGGCGGGGCCGGCGTGGCGGCGCGGTCAGCTCAGCGATGCGCGGGTGCTGGGTTGGGCTCGCTCGCCGGATCGTTTCGTGCGGCGCCTGGCCTTGGTCTGCACCGTCGCCTTGAACATGCGATCGCGCGGGGGACGCGGCGATGTCGCGCGCACGCTGCAGGTCTGCCGCGGGCTGGTCGGCGATGGCGATGAGTTCGTGGTCAAGGCGCTGTCGTGGGCGCTGCGCGAGCTGATTCCGCACGACCCAGCGGCGCTTATCGCCTTCATCGAACAGCACGAGGCGAGCCTCAATCGCCGCGTCCTGCGCGAGGTGCGGGTCAAGCTGACCACCGGGCGCAAGAACGGCAGCGCGGCGGCTGAGCGCGGCGCTTAGAGCGCTAGCGCTTGGGCCACGGCTTGCGCGAGGCGAGCCTCTCCGCCCTCGGTATAGCGGAAGTAGAGGGCGGGCTCGATGAGCTCTAGCTCCATCAGCAGAAAGCGTTCGTTATCGCAGACGCCGTCTACTCTTGCATAACAAGGGACAGTCGGACTGGCGGCCCCTGGGATGCGACAGACGGCGTGTAGTGCTTCTGTGGCCTGCGCCAAGAGGCGGGCTGGGGGTTGCTCGGCGACGGTGTGGCCGCCGTAGTGTTCCTGCACGCGGAAGTCGCCGGGCTTGGGGCGCTTGCGCACGGCGTGGCTGTACTCGCCGCCGAAGAAGACCAGCGACCACTCGCCCTCGGCAATCTGCGGCAGGTAGGGCTGGATCAGGTAGCCGGTTGGCTCGGGGCTGGGGCTGTCGGAAGTGGCGCCGCGCGTGCGTTCGGGCGGGCCCTGCGGCGGCGGGGTTCCGACGGGCAGACGCAGGGTGCGCCAGCTTCCGGCCGAGATCGTGGGCTTGACCACTAGCTCGCCATGTTGCTGCCACAGCGCGGGTAGCTCGGCGGGGTCGAGCGTCGTGCGATAGGTGGTCGGCACGATCGGCACCCCGGCCGCCTGCAGATCGAGCAGGTAGCGCTTGTCGAGGTTCCAGCGCAGGAGCGCGGCGGGGGTGTGCAGGGTGGGCAGGCTGCCGACCCGCTCGAGGAAGGCATCGAGCTCGTCGAGGTGCTCGGGGTAGTCCCAGGGGGAGCGCAGAACGACCAGGTCGTAGCCGGCCCAGTCGGCCGCCGGATCGTGCCAGCTGACGTGGTCGAGCGTCGCGCCCCGCGCCGAAGGTCGCGCCGAAGAAGGGGGAGGAGCGCCCC
>DAORCZ010001273.1:0-2419 GCA_035345735.1 Pseudomonadota bacterium
AATTGGCGCTGAAAACCGACCCCCTGAACCCCGACAGCGACCATGACGGCGCCAGCGATGGCTGGGAAGCCGCCCACGGCACGAACCCGATCAACCCCGCCGACAGTCGCCGCCTGGTTTACCTGCCCCTGGGTGTGGTGAAAATGTTATGGGTGCGTCCTAAATGAGTTGGAGACACGGCTGCATCTTGGTAAACTGAAAACGACAATCAAATCGATTTTCACTCACGCGGAGGGAGCCATGTCGTCCAACTCAAGCATCATTGTACAAGAGGTTTACAAGGAATTCGAATTGATGATGCACTATGTCCAGCATAGCGAAACTGAAACAGCCTATGCAGCAGAGCGGAACATTTTCAGGTCCTTGCTGAAGCTGGGCTACCGCCTGATGGTGTTGTTTTTCGTCATACAGTCGGAACGGTTTCCGCGCACGGCCGTGGTCACGGAGACGGGCGCAACGCTACCGTATTATGGGGAGAAGAAGCGGACGTACTTTTCGATCTTTGGCAAAGTAGCAATAGGGCGGCCCTACTTCTACCAAGAGGGAGTTGGGGGAGCCAGCCCGCTGGACGAGCAACTGAGTTTGGGAGCGGATAGCTATTCGGATATGGTGCGAGAGATCGCCGAGCACCTGGGTGCGATCAACGCCTACGAGAAAGTAAGTGATTGGTTTGGCTATCTGCTGGGGCAGTCGCTGGGCAAGAATGCCGTGCAAATGCTGGTGGCGGAGGATGCCGAGGAGGTGGTGGCCTACTATGAGCAGAAAGCGACGCCGGCAGCCTCAGAAGAAGGCAGCATTCTGGTGGTGCAGGCGGACGGCAAGGGCGTGCCCATGGTGAAGAGCACGGCTGCGGCTGCGAAGGTGCGTCTTGGCAAAGGGGAGAAGCGTAGTTGTAAGCAGGAAGCGGTGGTGACGAGCGTCTACACGATCGCCCCCCATGTTCGCTCGCCGGAGGCGGTGGTAGCCAGCCTGTTTGACCGCGACAGGCCCAAAAATGCAGGAGAAGCGCCACGGGCAGGGGCCAAACCGCAGCACAAAGAGGTGTGGGCCACCCTTGCGGGCAAAGATGTGGCTTTGACTCGCTTGGCTGACCGGGTGGCGAAACGTCAGGGCGAGCACATCCAAGAGCGGGTGGCGTTGACGGATGGGGCGGAAGCCTTGCAGACGCGCCTGTTGCAGCACCTGCCCGCTTTCACACTCATTCTGGACTTCATTCACGCCAACGAATATCTGTGGGATGCGGCGAACCGTCTCCATCAAGAGCAAGACCCCCAGCGTCAGGTCTGGGTGGAACAACGCACGCTCGACCTGCTCAGGGGCCGCACCCAAGAGGTCATTGCCGACTTGCGCCAGCTCGCAGCGGCGCCAGACGCCAAAGCGACCCAACAGGAGCAACTGCACAAGACTGCCAACTACTTCGAACGCAACCTCGAGTACATGCGCTACGACGACTACCTCCGCAGGGGCTGGCCCATCGCCTCTGGCGTGATCGAAGGCGCCTGTCGCCATTTGGTCAAAGACCGCTGCGAACTCACGGGCATGCGCTGGACGCAGGCGGGAGCAGAGAGCCTCCTCCACCTCCGGGCTGTCGCTGAAAACGATGACTGGGAAGACTATCATGCTTACCGCCGGCAGCAGAGGCATCTGCGCCTCTACAATTCTCTGCCTCCTCGATGGCTGCCGCTGGAACATGTCGCGCTCGCTTCAACAGTGCCTCCGTCCCAGCCTGCCTTCTCTTTCGGCGCCACTTCAAAAACTCATCCGCACCCTGCTGCCTTCGAACCAAAACTGGCTGCTTGAGCACTTCCCAACTGGTTTAGGACGCACCCAAATCGATTGTGTTCACCAAGGAGAATCCATGACTACTGCATCCGCCCCCATTGGCACCATTAGTGCCGCCATCGCCAACCTGCGCAGCGGCCCTGGCACCAACTTCCCCGTCGTCGCCCAGGCGCGGCAAGGGATGACGCTCACCCTCATCGGTCGCAACGGCGCCGGGGATTGGTGGCAAGTCTGTTGTGTGGACAACACCGCCGGCTGGGTCTATGGCGCTCTGCTGGTGATCGAAGGCTCGACCGCCGATGTGCCCGTCTTTGGCGAAGCGCCCATTGTCGCTGCCTCGCCGGCGCCGCCTCCCATCCAGGGCTGGCGCGGCGAATACTTCGCCAACCGCGACCTGAGCGGTGCCCCGGCCCTGGTACGCCAGGACAGCGACATCGACTTCGACTGGGGCAACGGCTCGCCCGGCCCCGGCGTGCCGGCCGACAACTTCTCGGTGCGTTGGACCAACACCTTCCGTCTCGACAAGGGCAAGTATCGCTTCATCACCGAGACGGACGATGGCGTACGTCTCTACATCAACGACCGCCTCGTCATCGACAAGTGGCAGACGCAGTCACGCCGCCAGCACAGCTATGAG
>DAORCZ010001274.1:0-2419 GCA_035345735.1 Pseudomonadota bacterium
CGGGTGGGTTACTGACCATCCCGCACTAGAGCGAGCGAGACGACGGCCAGTGCGGCGATCGATGTGGGGGGCACCATTCCGGCGATGCTCCTCGGCGACATCGAGGGGTTGACCGGGAGCGTTGGCTGGGACGGCGATGGCAGGACGATGCCGGTCAAACGGAAGCGATCGGCTGGGCGCTGTAGCAGCGCCATCTGGCTCGGGGGAAGCAGCCCGGGGTACAGCGCCAGCTTGCCGATGCCGGGCGGCTGTTCGGGGGTAAGTGGCGCCCGGATGCTGCCCTGTGTCGTCACATGCTGGCCTAGCCAACGAGCAGTCTGCTGCTCAAGGTCGACGAGATGTACCGGCATCGGAGCACCGATCGCGCGCAGCAGGAGCCGGGCCGGGTCTCGCGGAGGGGGGAACTCTTCCCAGCCCATGATGAGCAAGCGCTGCTGACTGGAGACAGGAAGGGCCTGCAGGATTCGTTCAAGGATGGCGGGGGAGTCGGCGTTCATGCGGACGGCTTCGTTGGGTGAGCAACATCATCATAGCGACGAAGGGAACTGCATTCCCAAGAAGAACGGCATGGCCTCGTTCATCAGATCGAGGCTGGGGTCGAGCTGCTTGCCGATGCCCTCAGTGACGGCGATGGCAATGTTCACCATCGTGAAGGTGGCGTTTACCCGGACTCGATAGCGTCGCAGGATTTGCATCATCTCGAAGACCACGCGCGCGACCTCGACTTCGCCCAATCGCTTGCCGTGGTAACGATTGACGAAGCCTTGCACCGCGCCACGAAAGCCGGGTAGGTCAGCGATGCTCGGGGATGGTGAGTGTTTGACCATGATGTCGGCCATGGTCTGGCCGTCGCCCTGCGCCCACGCGGCGAAGTAGCGCGCGAAGGCCATGCGGTGACTGTCGTCAAGCTCGGCGACCAAGCCGAGATCCAGCAGGGCTACTTTCCCCGCTGGGGTCACCAGGATGTTGCCGGGGTGCAAATCTGCGTGCACAAAGCCGTCTGAGAAGACCATCTTCAGCATGATGCGGAAGCCCAGCTGACCCAGCCGGCGCGGCTCTAGCCCCGAGCGCTTGAAGTCGAGGATCTTCACCCCCTCGACGAACTCCATGACGAGCACGCGACGGCTGCACAGCGACTCGTACAAGCGAGGCACAATGACCTCGGATTCGGCGGCGAAGTTCTGACGAAACCGCTGATTGTTGCGGGCCTCAATTGAAAAGTCGAGCTGCAGCGCGATGGCTCGACCGAACTGTTCGACGCTGTCGACCGGCGCCAGCAGCTTGAGCGAGGGAAACCACTCTAAGCAGGAGGCGTAAAGGCGCATCACCAGGAGGTCAAAGGTGCACAGCTCTTCGATGTCGGGGCGCCTGACTTTGACGGCCACCCAGTCCCCATTTTGGAGTCGTGCGCGATGAACCTGCGCTACGGATGCGGAAGCGATGGGGACCTGCGAGAACTCGGCAAACAGCTGCTCTAGAGATTGGCCTAGATCGGCTTCGACCGTCTGGCGGACGTGAGTGAAGGCGAAGGGACCGACGTCGTCCTGTAGGCGCTGCAGGGCCGAAATAATGTGTGGCGGCAGGAGGTCGGGACGAGTTGACATGATCTGCCCGACCTTGATGAAGGTAGCGCCGAGGTCGCGAAACAGGCCAAAGACGCAGTCCCCAAAGAAACGCTGCCTGTCGCTGATCGTCGTGCCGCTCAGTCGGCGGCGGCTCCAACCCAGCGCGTAGATGACCGCCGTGCGGACAAAGAGAAAGAGGATTACACACGCGCGCGCAAGCAGTCGCAGCGTGTGCCGCAGTCGTGACATGCGCGGGATTATAGCGGGCTGGGCGCCGGCAGCGAGGAGTTCCGCGGTCGGCTTGCCTACTCTTCCGGTCCGAACTGACTGCCGTTGTAGTTCAGGCCGTTGCGTCGGCAGAGTTCGATCAGCATTCGTCGGTGATCGGGATCGCGCAGGTGGTTGTAGGCACTCGTTGCCAGTTGCCCTTGTCCAGAGCTGCAGGCAGCTCCGCCGACGAATCGCCACGCCTTGATGGCGTCAGGACCGCCGCGACCGGTGACCTGCATGGCGAGCGAGATGGCCTGGTGATGCTGGCCGCGCACGAAGGCTTGCTGAGCTGCCTGTAGCGCTGCTTCGGACGACGTACCGCCGCTGTCGCTGGGGGCGGCTGCAGGTCGTGGCACAGCGGGCGGAGGGGCGGGGCGAGGCGCCTGGACTTGCGGTCGGGCTGCCGCGATGGGGGCGGCCACGGGGCGCGCTACCGGTTTGGGAGCGGTCGGACGCGGCGGCGGCGCCGAGGCAAGCAGCACAGGCTTGGCGGCCGGCGGGGCCGGCTTCGCCGGAGCGCCCTTGGCCACGGCCGGCGGGGGGGCAGCAGTCGGTGGCGCCTTCGCAGCCGGCGCCTTGGCTGT
>DAORCZ010001275.1:0-2417 GCA_035345735.1 Pseudomonadota bacterium
AGTCCAACCGATCCCAGCCAGCCGACGTCGGAGCAGGGGCCGCTCGGGCGTCTGTGGCGCGAGGCCTCGCTGTTTGGCTCCACCGCAGCCATGGTCTGTCTGGTTGGCGCGGGCATGGTGGGGCTGGCGGCCGTCGGATTTCTGCGCCATCCCGAGGCCTGGCCGGGGCTCTTGGGCGCGGCGGCGTTCTTTGCCCTGTGTGGCGTCGTTGGCTTGTGGATGGGGCTCGATCGGCGCGCCATGCTGCTGCGTCAGCCCTCGCCGTTTGCCGGGCTGCGACCACGCTGGCTCGTCCGCTCGCGCGTGCTGCCCACGCAGGAAGGTCTGGCGGTGCTGACCCGAAAAGGCGCGACGATCTATGTGTGGGAAGACATCACGGCGGTCTCGCTGGGCGAGTATTCGAATAACCCAGCGGTCTTCTTGGATCTCAAGCCGATGTCGCTGCCCAAGCGCATCCTTGCCGACGGGAGCATCGCCCCAGACGATCCCGCCTGGCAGCGGCGACAGCGCTGGAACCAAGAGCTTCAGCGCACGCTCGCCGGCTGTGATTTTTTGATCATGGGTGTGCTGACCGAAGCCGGACCGGGTGTGCTGGCCGATCAGATCAGCACGCTGCTTACCGACTATGAAGGTCGCGCCAAGCTGCCAACCTGCGCCGCCGCGCTGCGTGCGTTTCAGCGTCCCGCAGCAGCGCGCAGTTAGTCGCGTGGGCGATCGCGGCCGGTGATTTTTTTTCCGGCCGGTGAGCCGCTTTGCGCGCCCCTGCGCACTATTCTGCGTGACCGCAAGCTGGCTCCATATGTCGCGATTGGCGACGGGGGCAGCGTCGCTGAGCGTAGTGTGCGTGCTGCTTCTAGGAGGGCTAGGGCGGCCGGCGCAGGCTCAAGTTGGCGCTGATCCCGCACCCCGCAGCGTGCTCTTTGTGCCGAGCGTGATGCAGGGGCTGTACGTCTATCGCGATCACCCCAGCCGCGATCTCACCTCGGCCACCACGGCTCGCCTTTCGGCCTGGCTGTTTCAGCGCTGGCTGCTCGCCGCCAGCTATCGCTTCTCGTACTTTTCGGCCAACCCCAGCGCGGCCCTCGTCGGTGCTTCCACCGCTCCGTGGCGGCAGCACGATGGCTACGCGACGTTTGGCTATGCCGCGCTGCGCTTCGGTGTCTCGCTGCACTACGGCGTGCTGGCGGGAGCACTGCAGGCCGCGCAGGACTATGCGGAGACCTCGCATCACATCGGCATCGCTGCCCGCTACAGCCCGTTTGGCGACGGGGTGTTGGCATTTACCGCCAGCCTCTTGCCCAGCGAGATCATCTATCGCGGCGAGCTGGGTTGGGCGCTGCCGCTCTTGCCCGCGGGCTCGCGCTGGGCGCTGCAGTCGCGATCCCTGCGGCTGCGTCCATCGGTCGCGCTGCAGTGGAGCGGTGGCGAGTGGCGCCCCAGCGGTGCGCTGACCGTAAGCTTGGAAGACCCGCGCTTCTCCGTCTATGTCGGCGGCAAGTACGGCAGCGAGCTGCGACCGGCCTACCTGCCGCAAGAAGTCGTCTACAACGGTCCCGAGCGCATTCCGTTCGGACTATGGGCCGGCGCGAGCCTGCGACCGAGCCCTCGCGATGGCACCACCTTAAGCCTGAGCTATGCCTTCGATCGTCTGCTACGCGAGGTGACCGATGTCAGCACCTTGGCGATGAGCACGGTCACCAGCCAGGCCCACTATCTGACCCTAGCGATCTCGCGACCGTTCTGAGTCGGACTCGGACTCAGACGTCGTAGCGATCGCGGAATCCCGCGGCGAGGACGTTCCCTCGTCTTGCCGCCCAACGCTCAACGTGTACGCGGAGCACTGTCCATGAGATCGCTCGCCCGTCTGCAAGATCTGGCCTTAAGTGAATCGGGCTTTGTCTTTGACCCGTTTACGGGGGCCACGTTCACGGCCAACCCCACCGGCCTGCTGGTGCTGCAAGGCCTGCGCGATGGCCTGAGCCGCAGCCAAATCGTCGAGCACCTGCGGCAGCAGTTCAGCGTTGATGGAATCTTCGATCAGGTCGAGAGCGATGTCGGCGACTTCGTGCGGCTGCTGGTGCAGCAGGCGCTGCTCTCGGCGGAACAGCTCAGCGAGCTGCTGAGCGATGCTGCGGCCGGCCCCGCTGCAAGTCCCCAAAGCAGCCCGTCCATCAGCGCTGCGGCTAGCCTGGCCCCCGCAGTCGGAGACGCGCCATGAGTCGTCGTCCTGCCGCCAGTCGACGACGGCCCCTGACCATCGCGGTCACGGGTCTCAATGCCACCGACAACCCCGCCCCGGGGGTCGGTGTGCTGCGCGCACTGCAGTTAGCCCGTCCGCAGGATCGGCTGATTGGGCTCGCCTATGACGCGCTCGATCCTGGGATCTACACCCGCGATCTTGTCTCGGATGTGTTCCT
>DAORCZ010001276.1:0-2417 GCA_035345735.1 Pseudomonadota bacterium
TTCGTTGAAGAAGCGGGTTGCAAACTCATTGCTGTGTGCGAACTCGGCGTGCAGGACCTTAATGGCAACACGTCGCCCGATGGCCTCCTGCCGCGCTTCGTACACGGTCCCCATGCCGCCCTCTCCAAGGAGGCGGACGACCCGGTACGGGCCGAGCGTGGCCGGCAGACTGCCCATCTTCCCTAGCTTATCAGTTTTACGTAGCTGACGAGTGAGGTGTGTGCTCTCGGGTGCTCACGCAGGGGCCAGGGCGGCGGCTCGACGAACCGCTGAGGGCGCGGGCGCCCACTGCGCAGCGGAAGCTGGTGGCGCAGCTATTATTGATGCATAAAATTTATTATATAATGATATCCCACGGTGGGATATCGCAACAAAACGTGCGTTTCGGCGGGCATAGTCCGCGAATGGGGAGTCTCTTCGGCGTAGCCAGAAGAGGGGCTTAGCTGGGGGGAGCTTTGGAGTGTGGCGAGGCGGGAGGCGCGGGAGGGGAGGCTGGCGACGTTAGCCGACGACGGGCGGAGCGGAGGGCGGGATGAGGATGATGACGTCGCGCTGATCGAGGTCGGTGCAGCCACCGGCGAGGATGCGGATGGTGGCGTGGAAGATCTGCGGCTTGTCGATCGGCTGCTGGAAGTCGTTCTTGGCTTCGATGGTGAAGCGCACGACGGCGCCGGGCACGACGCCCGAGAAGCCGGTCATGGTCTTCATCGGCGTCTTGCTGGTCGGCGGCGGCGACGAGGTGGCATCAAGCGGCGTGATCTTGGCGATGAAGTCCGCTGTGGTCTTGCCGGTGGCGACGGGGATGCCGCCTTCGCCCATGGTGGTACCGTTCTTTTCAGTCACGACATCGAAGCTGGCATAGAGCGCGACGTTGCTGATTCCCGAGACGATCTGGTTGCCCAGGCCGGTACCGTTGTTGGGGATCTTAAAGACCAGCGGACACAGGCCGCTGCCATCGGGCGCTTCCCCTGCACCACCCTGACCGGTGCAGCACTGGCCGACGTTGCAGCCGGCGGGGCGGGCTCCTGCGGCGCCCCACGACTCGGGGGGGACCATGGCGCCGGTGCCCTTGGCGAACGAGGTCAGATCCTTGGTCGGCAAGCAGTCGCCGGGCAGGCCGGGGATCTCGGCGGCAACGCCGATGACCTTGGCGCAGATCTTGTTCAGCGCGGCGAGGGTCTGCGCCCGCGTGTGGGCCCGCGTCGCGACCGCTCCGCCGTAGTCGACCGGCTGACCGCTGCAGCTTGTGGTCTCGCCTTTGGCGTGGAACACGATGTCGGTGACCATGGTGACGATCGGGAAGGCGCCGGTGCGGAACTCAACGCCGCCGATCGTGCCGGGGGTCTGGTGCTTGGGGATATCGACGACGCCGCCCTGGACGTTGCCCTCGCCGGTGGCGATCTGATACAGCGCCTCCATCTGGCCTTCGGGACCATCGCCGCCGCTGCCGCGCGGGCGCGAGCCATTCATCAGCTTGTCGACCGACTGCTGCGCCGTCATTACCGAAGCGGTCATCGGGCTGAGCAGGATCAGCGGCTGATCATCGAGATTGCCCGGGAAGGCGCCGGCGTTGCCGTAGGGGCTGACCGGGAAGTCCTCGACCGCCGCGACGCCGAACCACGCATCCTTGACCGCGGCTTTCTTCACAGCGGGGATGATGGTGTTCGACAGGCTCGATCGCAGATTGTTGATCTCGGGCCCCATGCTGCCGGTGGTATCGACGGCGAAGAAGGCGTCGATCGACTGGATGAAGGTCTGGAAGGTCAGCGGCTGCGACTGCTGCGGGCTCTGGTAGGGCAGGTCGAAGAAGAAGTCCTGCGCCGCGCCGCTCATGCGCAACCACACCACGGTCAGGTTGGCGAGCGCCGTCTTGTCCTGATAGGTGGCCTTGATGCGCGTGAAGTCGACCTTGTTGGCCGCCATCTTGGCGCTGGTGAACATCGCCCCCTTCAGCGCCCCGATCGCCGGGTTGTCGAGGGTGATGGTCGCTTGCGCGGTGACATCTTCCTGCACGCCGGTGCTCTGGAAAAGGACGACCTTAAATGGCTTCTGCGCTTCTTTGTTCAGGTCGACCAGCAGCACATCGTTGTCCGGCACGATGCGCAGCCCGACGGTCTTGGGCGGCGGCTGGTAGGCCATGTCCGCCTCGCCATTGCCCTCCCCATCGTCGGGATCCAGCGAGCCAAGGGTGACGCCAGTGCAGCGCAGGGCCCCTGTCACCAGCAAGAGCGCCGCCAGCACTCCAGCACATCGGAAGCCTCTGGAAATAAACCCTGTGTTCCTGGTCATGACCTTCCTCGCTTTCTTGCAAACTAGGTCGGGCAAACTGGGTCGGGCAGACGGGAGCGGCGCCGCGAGAATGTGTGAGGCGTCTGAGCTAGGTCTCTCCGTGTCTCCTGACTAAGAGTGACTTAACA
>DAORCZ010001277.1:0-2416 GCA_035345735.1 Pseudomonadota bacterium
CGATCAACGACGCAGACGGGGCTGGATCGGCAAAGGGATGGGGTCACGAATTTAGGGGACGCTGACCTAGAGTTTCCCGTCCGCCGTCGAAGACCTCGCTGGGTGGCCGAATTTGCGATAATGCTTCCTCATCGTGCTGCTGGCAGCCTCTCTCCTCCTTGGCGGTCTCACGGTCCTTATCGGCTACCTCGGCCGCGACGCCGAAGCCGCCGCCCCGGCGGACGCGCCGGCCCCGGAGACGCAGGACGGCGCTGGCCTGATTCCGCCTTCGTCGCTACCGGGCGGGCCGGGGGAAGGCCTGGTGACGAATGCGGTCAGTGATCTCAAGGGCGCGCTGACCACGGGGCGGGGATTCCGCTGGGCGGCGGCGCTGGGCCTGGCGGCGGGCGGTGTCTTCTTGTTCCCTCCGCTGCGCATCGCGGCACTGGTGCCGCTGCTATGGAACCTGGCACCGACGCTGCGGGCCGCGCTGGGGCGACTTAGGCGCGGCGAGCGCTGGGCGAGCACGCTGGTCGAGGTAGGCGGTCTGCTGGGGACGCTGGCGCTGGGCTACGTCGGCCTGGCGGCCATCACCGGGTTCATGCTGGAGGTCGCCGCCTGGCTGGTCGCGCAGACGGAAGATCGCTCGCAGCGACGACTCCTCGGCATGATCGAGGCGCTGCCCGAGAAGGTCTGGGTTGAGCGCGACGGCTACGAGCTGGAGATCCCGCTTCGCGAGGTCTGCCCAGGCGACGTGGTAGTCCTCGACGCTGGCCAGCTGCTGCCGATCGATGGCACGGTGCTAAGCGGCCTGGGCCGCTTCGACGAACGGAGTCTGACGGGCGAGTCGCTACCGGTCGAGCACGGCCCGGGCTCGACGGTGCGGGCATCTACCGTGCTGCTGCAGGGGCGGGTGCGGGTGCGCGTGCAGGGCACCGGCGAGGCCACTCTTTCAAAGCAGCTCGGCGCCATCCTGGAGAGCAGCCGGGACTACCGAGCCGAGATCGAGGCGCGCGGCCAACAGATCGTGGAACAGGGGGCTCTCCCGACGCTGGGACTGTCGGCCGGGGCCTACCTGCTGGCCGGACCGACGGCGGCGGTAGCGATGACCTACGCTGGCTTTGGCTACTCGATGCGTTACATGGCGCCGCTCGCGGTCCTGGGTTATGCCGAGCAGGCGTCCCATCAGGCGGTGCTGATCAAAGATGGGCGCGCGTTGGAGCTTCTGTCGCGGGTCGACACTGTGCTGTTTGACAAGACGGGCACCCTGACCACCGACGCGCTGCAAATTGAGCGCGTTGTGCCGAGTGGCGCCCTGTCGGAGTCGCAGATGCTCTCCCTGGCGGCGTCGGCGGAGTATCGGCAGCGCCACCCCATCGCCCGCGCCATCATCGACGCAGCGCGGCAGCGTGGGCTGCCCGTGCGCGAGCCCGAGGAGACGGCGCTGACGCTCGGCGCGGGCCTGATGACGACGCTGGACGGCGGGATGGTGCTGGTCGGCAACCAGCGCCTGCTGCGCGAGGTCGGGATTGCCATCTCTCCCGCGCTGCAAGCGCTGGAGGAGGCCTGCACCGAGCGGGGCCACAGCGTGGTCTTCGTCGCCTGGAACGACGAGCTGGTCGGCGCCATCGAGTTCTCGGCCGTCCTCCGCCCCGAGGCGGCTGCCGTCGTCAGCGAGCTCCAGCGGCGCGGCCTGGATGTCGCGATCGTGTCCGGAGATCAGCCCGGCCCGACGCGCGAGGTCGCCACGCGGCTCGGCATTGCCACACACTCGGCGTCGGTACTGCCCGAAAGCAAGGCCGAGGCGGTGGCCCGCCTGCAGGCCCAGGGGCGCACCGTCTGCTTCGTCGGCGACGGCCTCAACGACGCCATCGCCCTGCGGCAGGCCGATGTCGCCATCTCGCTACGCGGAGCCAACAGCCTGGCCCTCGACAGCGCGCCGATCATCCTCCTCGATAGCGACCTGCGCGGCCTCCTCCACGCACTCGAACTATCCAGGCAGCTCAATGACAACCTGCGCATCGGCACCGCCCTCAGCATCCTCCCGGGCAGCGTCGCCGCCATCGGCATCCTCAGCGGCGCATTCGGCCTCGCCGCCGCCATCGCCTGGTACAACCTCTCCCTCTTCCTCGGCGTCGGCAACGCCCTCCGCCCCAGCATCCTCCCCGACGCCCGGCCGGGGGCCCAAACGATGGGGCAAGAAGCAGAGGGGTAGTGGGAGGCGAGCGGTCTACTGGGGCCGGCTTGCTGCCTCTTTGATGGCTTCATAAATCTTCAAATAGGCGGCATCCTTTTCTGCTTTTTTCATACCCGATAGCGGCTTTTCCAGCGGAATGACTGCCTGATACCGGCTAAGTGGCGAATCCATCACGGCGCATGTCCGAACGGGAATCCAAAGAATAATAACCCCGTCGCGTTTTGCCTTCTCCAATAGCGG
>DAORCZ010001278.1:0-2413 GCA_035345735.1 Pseudomonadota bacterium
GGGGCAGCAGGGCCTTTTTCTCGTCGCAAGAATCGGTGCTGCGCAGGTCGAGCGCGATCTGCGCGGCGGGCGAGCCCTGCGCGCGGACCGTCGGCTTCGACAGGCTCGCTTTGACCCGTGCCTTGACCCGCGCCGGACCGGGCCGGACCAGCAGGGCGTACAGCACATCGACCCCGACGGAACCGAAGCCTGTCTCTAGGAGTTGCAGCGTCGGATCGATGGTGTCGGCGGTGCTCAGGGCAATGAGCGCCGCCTGCTGGACCTCGCCGGGACCGATAAGACCGGGACGCGTGGCACTGGCCTTGGCCAGCCAGCGCAGCGACTCTAAGCCCTGCTGTTCCCCGAGGAGAGCCATGGCAAGGGTGCGCTGCACGAGGGCATCGGCAGGGTACTTTTCGTGAAGTGCGAGCAGGGCGGGGACGCCTTGGGAGAGCGCTCCCTTGCGCTCGGCATCGCTGGCCGCGGTCTCGCTGGTCGCGGGGGCAGTGGCCGTCGGCCGCCGCACCGATGGTTTGGGGTCGCCGGGCCGCAGCAGCCACACCGTGAGGAGCAGCGAGAGTCCCACCGGCACGGCCAAGAGCGCTGGACGGGCACGCAGCGGGCCGGGAAGCTGTTCCAGAAGTTCGGCCCAGGCGGCCGCCGCCGCTTTCGCTGACGCTGGGTTTGTAGACGGCGGAGCGGCGGTCGGTGCTGCAGCCGGCCCAGCCGCCTGAGGACCTGCGACGGCGGGTGCAGGACTTGGTGTCTCGCTGGCGACACTGCCCTGTGGCACGGCGGCGACGGCGGGCGCGCTGACCGCTTGGGCTGGGGCAGGCGCTGCTGCAGCCGTCGGAGCCGGCGTCAGAGCGGCCGGTGAGGAGGCCGTGGCCGGCGCGGGCGGGGTGGTCTGTGGTGCCTCGCTCAGCTGCGCGCGAATCTGTTTCAGCGTCGCTAACAGCGCCGTGGCACTCTCGGGACGCTTCTCGGGCGCTTTCTCGGTCAGCGCCATGACCAGGTCTTGCAGCGGCGCGGCAACCTCGACCTGCGG
Organism: Pseudomonadota bacterium; assembly: GCA_035345735.1. Taxonomy (GTDB): domain Bacteria; phylum Myxococcota_A; class Polyangia; order Palsa-1104; family JAEUJZ01; genus JAEUJZ01. Next base: position 1,028 of record DAORCZ010001278.1, read on the forward strand.
CGCGACAGTTTTGAACGATGGAGTCGGCGTGGCCAGCTGATGGCTGATGACCTGCAGCGTCGATTTGGCGGTGATCGGATGCACGCCGGCCAGCATCTCGTAGAGCACCAGACCCAGCGCATACAGGTCAGCGCGCCCGTCGGTCGTTCCGCCAACGCACTGCTCAGGTGCCATGTAGCGCGGGGTGCCAAAGATGCTGCCGGTCTGCGTGATCAGCTTGCCGGCCGATAGTCCCTCGCGTGGTCCGTCGCTGGGGCGGGCTCCGGCGGGCACCACCTTGGCCAGCCCAAAGTCCAGCACCTTGACGAAATCGGGATCACCCTGCCGCGACACCAGCATGATGTTTTCTGGCTTGAGGTCGCGGTGGATGACGCCGATCTGATGCGTGCGCTCCAGCGCCTGCGCCACCTGTTCGATGATGTGAATGGCGCGCAGGGGCGGCATCGGACCGTCGCTGAGCACGTCGCGCAGGCGCTTGCCTTCGAGGTACTCCAGCACCAGGAAGAACTGACCGCTCTCGCATCGGCCAAAGTCGGTGGCGGCAGTGACGTTGGGGTGATCGATGTTGGCGGCAGCGACGGCCTCGCGCTCGAAGCGAGCGACGAGCTCTGGGTTCTGCGAAGTGTCGGCGTGCAAGAGCTTCAGCGCCACGCGCTTTTTGATCGCCGTGTGCTGCGCCAGATACACCGCCCCCATGCCCCCTTCGCCGAGGAGCGCCTCGATCTTGTAGCGACCGGCTATGGTCTCGCCGACCATGCTTGTCACTTGCACGGTGGGATTGTCGTTTTCGCCGGGGCGCTTCTCTGGGGCCATGCAGGTCTCCGTCGGCGGGGCTAGCGCAGGCTGCGCAGGATGGACTCGGCACGCTCTTTGACCGCGCCGCGTGCATCGCTGTACAGCACCTCTTCCAGATAGGGCGCAGCCGGCGGCCCTACCTCTTGGCTTAGGAACTTGGCCACTTGTCGATGGTCGCTGTCGTTGGCCAGTCCGCTTACCGTCGCGCGGATCAGAAAGGGATTCTCACGCAGCTGAGGATCGATGGCCAGGGCCCGCCGGAAGGCCTTCAGCCCGTCGCCCACCCACAGCCGCGCGAAGTACAGCTGACCCAAGAGGTACGGCAGTTCGGCGTCGCTGGTGTGGTGGTTGCACAGCTTCTGCAACTCTTTGATGGTCTTGGTGCTGGCTTCGCCGCGGGCAATCCGCAGCTTGATCGCAGCGACGGCCGGAGCATCGCTCTCGGCGGGACGATAGCTGCTTACGAGCTCGGGCGGCGCCCGCGGCGGCTCGGTCGGATAGACGATCGGCAGCGGAGGCTGCGGGGGCAGGGGGGCACTGGGCCCGGCGGTGACCCCTGGTGCAGGGGCAGGGCTCGGCGTGGCGGCCGAC
>DAORCZ010001279.1:0-2409 GCA_035345735.1 Pseudomonadota bacterium
CTTTTTCCCTGAAAAAACGGAGGAGCTCTTCGCGGGGTCGTCGTCGATGAATCCCACCAGCGGACCGCAGTTCAAGCTGCAGGACTTTCAGAAGTTCGTCACCCGCGACCTCAAGGAGGCGATGGGCGCCTACTTCAGCCGCGTCGAGGTGGTGAAGGCCGGCGACCCACTGCCGACCGAGCCGCACGTCGTGGGCGACGTCAAAGTGGACCGCGTGCAGCTACACAGCATTCCGGCCGGGCGTCTGGTCTACACCCTCATCGAGATGACCTGGGGCTTTGGGCTGCGCCCCAGCGAGAGTCCGGAATACACCTTCACCTTCGCTGGCGAAGGCAAGAGCACCGAGTCCTATCCCACCTTCGAAGTCGGCTGCGCCCAGCTTGTCGAGTCGTCGATCTCCGGATTCCTCTCGAAGTGGACGGAAAAGGGCGGCATCGAGAGCCTGCGCGAGAGCGTCGCCACCGACAAGATCAGCGGTCCCAAGACCGACGAAAAGGTCGCGCCGGCGACCGCCCCCGCCCCGGCCGCCGCTCCCACCAAGCCCGCCGCCGGCAAAGTAAAGCGCAGCGCCAAGTAGTTCTGCAGTCTTAGCCGCTCCGTTCGTCCCCCCTCCCTACTCCCTCCGCTGAATATTCCGGCCGGGTTGCACCCGCTGTGCGGCTGTGCCGCTGCGCAAAATCCGCGCCCATTCGCGACGATTCCCGGCCCTACGCATCAGTGATACCGTCGGAAGGATGAATAGTCGACGCTTCCTAATCTGGATGGTCGCACTGTTTGTCGCGGCGCAGTCCAGGCCCGCCGGGGCAGCCGAGCCGGTTCTGCGCATCGACACGAATATGCACTTGGGCCCGGTGCGGCAGCTTGTGACCGACCGCGCAAGCCGATACGTCTTCACCGGAGCAGGAGACGAGACCGTCCGCATCTGGGATGCGCTGGCCGGCACGCCCGTGCAGACAGTTCGCTGGCCACTTGCCGAAGGATCTGGGCCAGTCGAGGCCTTTGCCGTCTCGCCCGATGGCCTGCTCTTGGCTGCCGTCCGACACGCGGCTGCGGTCGGTTCCGCCGAAGCCGAGGACGTAATCGCGCTTGTGCGATGGCGTTCAGGACAGGTGCTGCGGCAAGTCCGCGGACTCCCCCGCGTGACCGCGCTGGCGTTCTCACCGGATGGACAACACCTTGCGGTAGGACTTGGCGGGCAGGGAGTCCGTTTTTACTCCGCGCAGAACGGAGAGGAGCTTGCGCGGGACGCGGCATACGCCAGCTCCGTGGTGGCGCTCGACTTCGCACCCGATGGACGATTTGCAACCACCAGCGACGACGGTGCCCTGCGGCTGTATGGCCCCGACCATCGTCTGTTTTGCAACGTCGCGGTGACTTCGGGAGTCGGCTTGCATTCCGTCCGCTTTTCGCCAGATGGGAAGAAGCTGGCGGTCGGACATCGCGATGTCCCCCAGGTGGATGTCTATTCCGGAGTCGATCTGAGTCTGCTCTATCGCGCAAGTACGAACGGTGTGGAAGGCGGTGATCTGCGCTTTGTCGCCTGGTCCCAAAGCGGTTCAACGCTCGCCGCGACCGGCACCTGGCAGCGCCGGGATGGCTATCTCATCCGACGCTGGCTCGGCTCCGGACAGGGCGCATATACCGACACTCCGGTTTCTGTGCAGCCGCTGACCGCGCTGACTCCGCTACCTCAGGATCAGCTGGCCTTTGCAACCGCCAAACCCGCTTGGGGAGTTCTTTCGGCGGCGGGGCGTCGCGTCCTATTCCTAGCTCGCGAGACTCCCAACTACCTGCCAGGAACCCTCGCTGTAGACCGAAACGGTGCGCGAGTACGGTTCAGCTTCGTGGCTCCTTCTGCGCAAACGGACACTCCCCTGCGCGCGGTATTTTCCATCGCCGATCACAGTCTCACTGTCGATTCGTCCCAGGATTCCCCGCACCAGGATGATCCGGCGACATTGCCAGGAATTCCCCTCCCAGAGGACACCATCGCCTCGGCAGTCTCAGGGGATGGACGGCTGCGAGTCCTTTCGCACCCGGATGGCACGATCCGCTGGTACGCCGCCCAGGATGGACGCGAGCTACTGGCGCTCTTGCCGCACGTTGATCGGAAGCGCTGGATTGTCTGGACACCTTCCGGCTATTACGACGCCTCGGTGGGGGGGGAAGACCTGCTGGGCTGGCGGATGGATCGCGGTCCGGAGTACATCGCGGACTTCTTCCGCATCGGACTGTTTCGAAAGAACCTGTACCGCCCGGATGTGACCGCGCAGGTTCTGTTTACGCAGGACGAACGGCAGGCCGTCGCCTTGGCCGATGCCGCAGCCGGAAGGCCCCCCGAAGTGCTCTCGCTTCTGCGCCTGCTGCCCCCGGTGGTGACGATTCTTGACCCCAGCGAGGGGGCGTCCG
>DAORCZ010001280.1:0-2406 GCA_035345735.1 Pseudomonadota bacterium
CACAAAGCGAACGCAAGTAGCCGGTTCGTCATCGACCCCTCTTGTTTGCGGCTGCACTTCGCCTACCGCGACGCCCCGTGATGCGCGTATAGACAGCGACGGCGAAACGGACTGTCGGCCGGTGGCCCCGTTCCTGTTGCGACCGCCACGCCTGCTCGAGCCGCTCGGCCGAACCAGCGAGCTTCCGGGCTAGTCCATCACGCGCAGTCGGTTCTTTTCTTCGCTCAGCTGGCTCACGACAACGATGCCGCCCTTCATCACCCAGCGTACGCCGTGAATGACGGCACGGATATCGGTCGTTGGGTCGCCGTCGATGGCCACGATATCGGCGAGGTATCCGGGGGCCAGGCTGCCGAGCGCTTTTTCCTTACCCAGGAGGGTCGCTGCCGCCGTGGTGGCGGTGGCCAGAGCCGCAAGTGGGCTCATGCCGGCCTGAACAAACCAGCCGAGCTCTCGCGTGTTTTGGCCGAACATCGTCATGACTGCGTCGCTGCCCATGGCGATGCGCACACCTAGCTGGTGGGCTCGGCGCGTCGTCTGCAGGTTGCGAGCGAGGAAGCTCTTCATACGCTCCACGGCTTCGGCGGTGTAACCAAAGCCAGCGGCGTTTTCGATGTAGTAGCGATTGTGATCGATGGTCGGGACGTAAAAGATGCGTCGGCGAATCATTTCCTGCATCGTGGCGTCATCTAGGTCGACGGCGTGTTCGACGCTGTCAGCCCCAGCGCGTACCGCGTCACGTGCGCCGCTTGCCCCATAGGAGTGGATGGCGATGCGCTTGCCCAAGCTATGCGCTGCGTCGACGGCTGCCTTCATTTCTTCATAGGTGAAGGTCTGCTGCCCCGACACGTCGTCGCCGCTTCCCGTCGAGCCGTACATCTTGATCCAGTCGGCCCCCGCCGCGACCTGCTGACGAACCACCCGCATGACCTCGGCCGCCCCGTCCGCCCGACCACTCTCCTGCATCGGGCGTTGCCGCTGGGGGATCTCATCGGTGATCTGAAGCCCATAGCCCGAGACGAACATGCGGGGCCCATTCATGAAACCGCGCTGGATGAGGTCGCGAATAGCGATGTCCATGTAATCGAAGCTGCCGAGATCACGGACTGTTGTTACGCCGGTTTCGAGGGTGCGTCGGGCATTTTCCTGCGCCATGAACACCGTGACTGCCGACTGTCGATTGGCCAGCTGCTCCCAGGGGCGGGCAGTTTCGCGCTGGTCCCAGTAATAAGACATGTGCGTGTGGACATCGATGAGCCCGGGGATCGCGGTCAGCCGGCTGAGATCTACCAGCGCAGCGACCGGAGGCACGGGAGTCTCGGGTCCGCCCACGGCGTGAATGCGATCGTTGTGAACGACAATGACCGCATCGCGGATCACGCGACCGTTGGCTTCAACGAGGCGAGCAAAGCGCATGGCTACCCAGCGATCGGGCCCAGCCGGGGCGGTCGGCACAGGAGCCGCGGTAGCTCGAAGTTGGAGCACAGTGACGACGCAGATCGCAGTGCAGGCGAGCAGCAATCCGGCTCGCCCGAGACGCAATGAACGGGGGCTACTGAGCATCGGCAGCCTCTGGTTTGGCGGGTTCTTCAACCGCCTCATCTGTCGTTTGCCGCTTCTTCTGCACGAGCCAAGCGATGATGATGCTGAGGTTGTAAAGAACGGTCAGCGATCCTGTCATTGCCAGCTGGCCGACTACTAGGTCGCCCGGCGTCAGAATGGCTCCACCAATGGCAAAAACGAGGATGGCGTAGCGATTCCATCGCCACAGGGCGCCAGCCGAGACGATGCCCAGCATGGCGAGCACGGAGAGCACCAGCGGTAGCTCAAACACCACACCGAAGACGAGCAGCAGCATCAGCGTGAGGCCGTAGTACTCGTCCATCGAGATGTTGGGCTCGATGCGCAAAAAGAGCTCGGCCACATCCCCAAGCTGCTTTAGCTCCTCGGGACTGAGACGGCCGCTGGTCATGAAGAACTCGTATCCCGGCGGCAGCACGAAGTAGTAACAGAACACCCCGCCACCGATAAACAGCAGCACCGCCGAGAATACGAAAGGCAGGGCCCAGCGTCGCTCGTGGGGATACAGACCGGGGGCGATAAACGCCCAGAGCTGATGAAATATCGCCGGTGAGGCAACGAAGATCGATGCCACCAGAGCAGTCTTCAGGTAGACCATGAACTGCTCCATCGGGCTGATGTAGATGACCTTGCCTTTGATCCCTAGCGCCTCGGCGTGCTTAAACGCAGAGGCGAGCGGCAGGGCTAGCCAGGCAAAGATGCGGACGCGAAAGATGTAGCAGCCGACGATCGCGGCGAGGACGGCAATGGCACTGTTCCGGACCCGGTCACGGAGCTCGCCCAGGTGTTCGAGAAACGGCATCCGTTTCTCGTCATGCTCGGGCA
>DAORCZ010001281.1:0-2401 GCA_035345735.1 Pseudomonadota bacterium
AATGACCATACCGTCCGCCGATTGATCACTCAGGGCCTGCTGCCCTGCACGCAACGGACCGCCAACGCCATGTGTCACATTCCAGCCGAGGCGCTGGAGAGCCCCCAAGTCCAGGCCGCCGTCCAAGCCGCTATTGAACGCCGCCGGCGCGGGTCCCGCTCCCGGTCGCCGCTCCTCCAACCCAAGTGCGAATCCGAGATGAAAGGGGTCTAATTTCGATGGGCTCATTGACCTCTCTCAGGGCTACCTCTGCCGACTGCGAACCGGACAGGGCGTTCCCAGCGTCGCCCTGGTCAGCCTGCTCGCGCTGCTTCGCCTCGAGCCGGCCCGGTTGGAGGAGCTGCGCCGCTACTGGGCTCTGCCGCTGGAGCTGCCGCCTTCTTGGGTCCGCGGCAGAGGCGCCCCATGACCGCAGCGACGGGTGCAGCGCCGCTGGGGCAGCTGCAAGCACAGGCCCTGCTGGCCCAGCTGCCCCAGCTGGCGGCGCATGCGCCCCCGGAGCAGCAGCGGGCCTGGGCCGATCACCAGGAGCGCCTCGAAGCGCTTGCCCAGTGGCTGGAGTCCGTCGGCACAGCACGCCCGGCACCGCGTTCGTGGACGACGGCGACCCACGCGCAGTGGGCGCAGTTCGGCCAGCTGCTGCGCGACCGGCGTAGCGCCGCGGGTCTCAGCCGCGTGCAGCTGGGGCGCAAAGCCAAGCTGTCGGACGTGACCATCAAGTTTGCCGAAACCGCCCGCCACCCGCCCAGCCGCGCCACCCTGATTCGTTTGCTCTCGGTCCCCGAGCTCCAGCTCCGCTGGGAGCAGGTGCCAGGGCCGCCCAGCCAGCCGGCGCTCGCGACCGGTGACGAGGAACATCTCCCCGCCGCGGCGTGCGCGCTGCACGGCCCGCTCAACTGCGCGCTGGCTCCGGGGTACGACCCGCTGGCTCTGCTCGCCGAGCGGGCCCAGTTTCTCCGGGGTGCCGGCGGCTACCTGGAGCAGACCGGCGCCTACCTGGAGCCCGACAGCGCCGCGGCCTACCTGGCGCTGTGCCACAACGCGCTGGTCTGCACCGAGCTGCGCAGCCGCTTGCCCCTGCGCGAGATGGCGCAGCGGATCGCCGCTCTCTGCGGGCGGGCTCCGCTTCAGCTCCTCGCCCTCGGGGCCGGGGATGGGGTTTCGGAGACCCGCCTGGCGGGCCATTTGCTGGAGGCCGGCGCGCCGCACTTGGAGCTGTGCCTGGTGGACATCAGCCACCCGCTTCTGGCCTGCGCGTACCACCATGCGGTGGAGCTGCTGGGCTCCCAGCACGCGGTGCATGTCTGGGGGCTGCAGGGCAATTTCCACCACCTACCGCTGTATCCGGTGCTGCAGCGGGAGACGGCGTCGTCGCACGGTCGCCTGTTTACTCTGCTGGGGGGAACCTGGGCGCATCTGGACCATGAGCCGCGGTTTGTTCAGCAGAGTCTTGTCGGATCCCAGGTCGGCGATTTGCTGCTCTTGGATGTCCCGCTGGCCGCGGCGGCATGTGGCGAGCCGGCCGCGCTCCGACGCCAGGACCGCTGGCTCCGGCTCGGGGTGCCTGCGCCCTACGCGGCCTGGCTGGAGGGGCCGTTGCGGCGCCACTGTCCGCAGCTGGATGCCATCGAGTTCCACTGGGAGCTGGAGACCCGCTGTCCGGTGCCGGGCAGCTATGCCCTGCATGCGGTGGCCACGGTGAAGTCGAGCCAGCGAGCGGACCGGAGGTTCTGCCTGTTTCGCTTTGGCCGCTATGAGCCTGCGCAGTTGGCCCAGTGCCTCGGTGAGCTGGGCTGGCATGAGGTGACCGCCTGCGTGTACAGCGGCGAGCACGCGCTGTGCCTGTACCGCAAACAAGACCGGGGGCTCCGGCCCGGATCTGAGGCGGCGGACGTGGGGGCCAAGAGGTCCTCCGAGGTCGCTGAGCCCGATGCTTCTACCGTGCTGCGCGACGCCCCGCGCGCGCCCATCCAGACCGCACCGCTTTCCGGGGCAGTGCTTACTTCCCGGTGACGCATGGACCCCTCTGCCTCCGACCCCCTGCCGCGCCCGGCCTCCGAGGCGCAGCGGTTCGCTTCGGCCGTCTTGGCCGCCCGAACCCAACGGCAAATGACCCGCGGCGCCTGGGCCGAGCAGGCGGGCGTCTCCCTCCAAACAGTGGAAGAGCTGGAGCGCGGCTATCCCGTGCCCGCGGAGGTCGCCGCCGCCATCTGCCGGAATCTGGACCTGCCGGAGCCGGACCTGGAGTCCAGCCCCGTGATCCGGCTGGCGCTGCTTTTGAAGCAGCGGCGCGGCCAGGCCCGGCTGTCCCGCGCGCAGGTGGCGCAGCGAGCCGGCCTGCCGGCTCAAGTGCTCCGGGCGCTGGAGACCGCCTCGCAGTGGCCCAGTCAACAGGTCTGCC
>DAORCZ010001282.1:0-2399 GCA_035345735.1 Pseudomonadota bacterium
GCGCCCATGCCCTTGGCGACGTCTTCCAGCTTGCGGACCTCAGTCCCCGAGATCTTCTGCGCCGCATCGCGCGGCACACGCAGGATCTTGATGATCCCACCGTCGGCGATGATCTTTTCAAAGAGCTGCACACCGCCGCCGGCGTGCTGTTTGATGATCGCCGTCAGGTCATGCAGCCGCAGCGGGTTGCGCAGGTCGGGCTTGTCTTCGCCGTAGCTGCCCATCGCCTCGGCGTACGGCATGCGCTGGAACGGCCGCGCGATGTCGACGCCGATCAGCTCTTTCCACATCCGGACGACCAGCCCCTCGATGATGTTCCAGATGTCTTCTTCATCGATGAAGGACATCTCGACGTCGATCTGGGTGAACTCGGGCTGGCGGTCCAGGCGCAGATCTTCGTCGCGGAAGCAGCGGACGATCTGGAAGTAGCGATCCATGCCGGCGACCATGAACAGCTGCTTGAAGATCTGCGGCGACTCAGCCAAGGCGTAGAACTTGCCGGGGTTCAGCCGCGACGGCACCAGGAAGTTACGCGCCCCGCCCGGCGTGTACTTCACCATGAACGGCGTCTCGAGTTCGAGGAAGCTGTTCTGGTGGAAGTAGTCGCGCGTCACGCGATACAGCTTGCTGCGCAACTGGAAGTTCCGCTGCAGCACCGGCCGACGCAGATCGAGATAGCGATACTTCAGGCGAATCTCTTCGCGCGTCTCGACGTCGTCTTCGAGCTGGAAGGGCGGCGTATCAGCGCGCGAGAAGATCTGCAGGTCGCTCGCTTCGACCTCGATCTCACCGCTGGGCAGCTTCAGGTTCGGCTGGCCCCCAGACGCAGTGCGCAAGACCACCTGACCGCGGATCGCGATGCAGAACTCGCTGCGTAGCGCATCGGCGGCGGCATGGGCTCCGCTTCCACCAGCAGCGGTAAGGCGACGATCGATATCGGGGCCGAAGACGACCTGGGACAGACCGCTGCGATCTCGGAGGTCGATGAAGATACGTCCCCCCAGATCGCGCCGGCCGGCCACCCAGCCGAACAGCACCACTTGTTGACCGACGTGGCTCGCGCGCAGCTCACCACAGTAATGAGACCGTTTGTGCTCAACGATAAACTTCGACATGGCGACGGCAGTGTAGCAAACAAGACCGCGAGATAACTACCGTTCTTCGCTGCGAGCGGGCCGCCCAGCGCCCGGCTCACTTTCCCCTCAACCGAAGCCAGCCGGATCGGCGAGGATGAGGCTCAAGGAGGCGAGATGAGCGAGATCCTGAGCTGGGCTGAGCGCGCGTGGAATGGCGAGCTTGCCGAGACCTTTGTGAGTCCGACGACGACGTCGGTGGGCCTGGTGGAGCTCCTGCCGCGCACCGCCTTCGTCGCCGCCTTTGCCAACACCATGGCGCTCGACACCGGCGAGGGTCTGGTCCTCATCGACACCAGCAGCATGTTCCACGCCCATGCGGTCCACACCGCGATCCGCGGCTGGACCAAGCAGCCCCTGCACACCGCGGTCTATACCCACGGCCATGTCGATCACGTCTTCGGTCTGATGCCCTTCGAGGCCGAGTCGCGGCCAGCTGCTGATCGCGTGCGCGTCATCGCCCATCGGGCCTGTCGCGATCGCTTCGATCGCTATCGTTTGACGCGCGGCTACAACGGCATCATCAACGCGCGCCAGTTTGGTTTTCCGGTGCCCTTCTTCCCCGACAACTTCCGCTATCCGGACGAGCTTCTCGACGGCGATTGCGAGCTGTCGATAGGTGGCATGCAGATCCTTCTGCACCACGATCGCGGCGAGACGGACGATCACCTGTGGGCCTACGTGCCGGAGGCGAAGACGCTTTACACCGGCGATCTGTTCATCTGGGCTTCGCCGAACTGTGGCAACCCGCAGAAGGTGCAGCGCTATCCCCGCGAGTGGGCACAGGCCCTGCGCAAGATGGCGGCACTCGATGCCGAGATCCTCCTGCCGGGACACGGTCCGCCGATCTGTGGCCACGGGCGCGTACGGCAAGCCCTTGATGAGACGGCGAGTCTGCTTGAGACGTTGGTCGAGCAGACCCTGGCCTTGCTCAATCAAGGCGCACCGCTCGACGAGATCCTGCACGGCGTGCACGCCCCGGCTGAGCTCCTGGCTCGGCCTTATCTGCGGGCCAGCTATGACGACCCGCAGTTCATTGTGCGCAACCTGTATCGGCTCTACGCCGGCTGGTGGGATGGCAACCCGGCCCAGCTCAAGCCGGCTCGCGAAGCGGAGCTCGCCGCCGAGATCTGCAACCTGGCCGGGGGCGTCGATGTCCTGCGCCAGCGCGCCCTGTCGCGTCTAGGCGAAGGCAAGCTGGCCATCGCTGCACACCTCATCGAGCAGGCCCTGCGCACCAGCCCCACAGATGCTGCGGTGCGGCAG
>DAORCZ010001283.1:0-2394 GCA_035345735.1 Pseudomonadota bacterium
CCTGTCCCTCGGCCAGTCTGCAGACTTGGTGCTCGGCCAGCGGACCTTCGGCACTACAGACCGCCGAAAGGACGGCCTGCTGCGTCTTGGTCAGCTTGGCAAAATCGCTGCGCACGATGTCGTGCAGGCTGGCGTTGGCGACCACCTGATCCTGGCAGCGGCGCACCATATCGCCGTCGACCCGCGCCCCATCATCGGCGGTCTCTTCGGCCAGGTAGGCACCGCACTCCTGCAGGATCAACGGATGCCCGCCGGAAAACCGAATGAGCTCGCGCCCTGCCTCATCGGAGAGTGGCGTCAGCCAGCCTTCGGTCTGACTGCGCCGCAAAAGCAGGCCGGCTTCGTCGTCGGAAAGGCCGGCGATGGGCAGAAACGAAAACGTCTGCAGGAACGGGCTGACGTGCCCCGCCTGTCCGTACAGCGACGATAGAATCTGCGTACCGGCGATCACAAACTGAAAGCCCTGCAGGTCGTGCGTGCTGGCGCGCAATCGTTCCAGGAAGCCTGGGTCTTGGCGCTCGACCTCGATCAGGCGCTCGGCCTCGTCCCACAGGAATACAACCGGGCCCAGCTCCAGCAGCAGCCGTTCGACCAAGGCACGGAAGCGGATCGCGGGATCGGGCTGGCTGAATTGCCCTGCAGCAAAGCCGCGATCAAAGAGCGGCCCACGCGGTCGCAGCTGATGGGTCAGGAAAGCGGAAAACAGCGTATCGCCTCTCGCCGTCAGCGATGGAACGACGGCCAGATCGAACAGAAACGGTGTGCGCCCCATGGGCAGCGCGGCTTCCGCGATTTGATACAGGATCGAGGTCTTGCCCATGCGTCGCTGGCCGCACACCCAGGTCCAGCCGCGATCGAGCACGCGCTGACCGATGGCGGTGCGACCGTAGAACGCTGGACCGCGCGCCGGCAGACCCGGCAAGAAGCGCGTCACCGTGCGCTTGGCGCGCAGCTCTTCGTTCTTGGTGCGAATGACCTCTTCGACATCGGCCAGACGCACGCGGCGCGAGAAGATCTTGCTGTGGTACTGGTGCTGCAAGATGGCCGCGCACAGCGTCTGCAGCAGAAGCGGCTTGCCCTGCGTGTGGGCGATGACTCGCTGGATCGCGTCTTCGTCGAAGCGAAACAGGCCGCGCACTGGCCCGAGGATCAGCTCGCGCGACTCGGCCGGGGTCAGCGGGCCCAGCTCTTTTTCGACGAGAAAATTCCACCACGGACTCAGGCGATCGATCTCTTCGTCTTTGGGCAGCCGCGGTCCGGTAAGGACAGTCTTTACGTCCTCGTGATGAATGAACAGCGAACGGAACGCCAAGCGCGTGTCCGATCGCAGCTGCTCCATCAGCATCACTTCGTCGATCTGGAACACCAGCATCGGCCGCCGCGGCGCGGTCTGCTGCGCCAGGAAGGACAGCACGCGCTCGATGTCGGCCTCGAAGACCTGCACGTCGTATCCCTCGACGCGCGTCTCGTACTGCGGATGGGCCAGCGCCGCCCCGCTAAGCCCTGCATCCCGCGCCAGCTGCACCATCGGCGTCGCCAGAAAATAGAAAAAGCGCTCGCTTCCGCGCTCGCCCAGCTTCTGTAGATCGAGCAGCAGCGGAAAAAACACATACGTCGGATGACGGCTCTCTTGCAGCAAGCGCAGGAGCTGCTTCTGCAGCGAGGTCTTGCCAATGCGGAACTCGCCCAAGAGCGCGTAGTTGGTGGTGGCGATGGTGTCGCGCAGCTGCACCATCAGCGCCTCGCGGCCGAAGAACTTGCTGGGGTCGGTGATGACCTGGCCTTGAATGTACGGAATGGCGCGCGAGCTGAGCGCCCGTCGCCGCCACACGATTCGTGCGCTGTACCAGACGACCAAGCCCAGGATCGCTAGCGCCAGCAGCACGAGCAGCATCAGGCGCGCGGCCCACTGCAGCTCGGGCAAGACGGGCGTCGGAACGCTCGCCACCACGCGCAGATCCGGCTGACCCGATCCGCCGATCCGGTTTAGCTCGAGGATGATGCGATGCGGCGCGCTCACCCACAGGTCGGGCGCCAAAAACAAGCCGCTGTGCCCGACGCTCAGTCTGTCGATCGCGAAGCGCGGCGGGGCAAAGGTGCGCAGATCTTCATCGCGCGCATCCAGGCTCTCGACCTGCGGCGTCGCGCTGAGCACGGCGTAGAGGTTGCGCAGCCGAATCGCGGGCCGCACAAACGTCGCGATCTCAGACTGTCGCCAAACGCCCTGCCGATCCTGCACCACCACCTGCGGCGGCCGGCCCTCGATGCTCGGCCCCAGCACCAGCTTGCGCACATCGACAAACAAGAAGGGCTCGCTGGACACCGCCACGCGGCGAGGGTTCGCCGGGCTGGCCGCGGCGGCACTCGCCCCCTGTGCCGTCCCTTGGCCCCAGG
>DAORCZ010001284.1:0-2390 GCA_035345735.1 Pseudomonadota bacterium
GTGCGCGATCAGGCGCACGGCGACGCCGCGGGCGAGCGCGGCCGCGAGCGCCGCGACCACCTCGGCCTCGTGGAACTCGTAGATCGCAATGTCGAGCTGGTCGCCGGCGACGGCGGTGGCCAGAAACGCGAGCAGGCCCTCGCGCAGGCCGCGCGACAGGTAGGCCTGGGCGGCCGCGCGCAGAGCCGGCGGCTGCACGGCGGGCGCGCGGGTATCGAACTGCGTACGGTAGGCCGGCGTGGCGGTGGTGCCGCGATTGAACACCAGCGACAGGCCGGCGTCGGTGAGGGCGGCGGTGCGCAGCGAGAGCGCGCAGCGGTCGCGCTGGGTGGGCCGCTCGGCAGTGCCAACGAGCGTCACGAGCGTGTAGCAATACTCGTGCTCGGGCAGCACGCCCTCGTCGACCCAGTGGAACTGCTGGATCGGCGCCAGGCGCGAGTCGGTGCCGGCGACCTGGTAGCCGACGTAGGGGAAGCGCGCAAACTTGAGCGGATTCTTGAGCCACGCCTCGGCGCCGTCGGCCAGGTCGACCCGGCAGACAGCGAAGCCGAGCAGATCAGCTGCCCAGGGCGCATCGAGGTCAAACCCTAGAACAACAGTGGTCGCGCCGGCGAGTGCAGTGAGGCGCAGGGGCGGGGCGGGCGTGTGAACCACAGGAGTGTACTGCATAGGCAAAAGGATCTCCGCTCCAACAACAGAGCGCTCATCAAGCCGATGCAGTGGTCAGTCTGACAAATTGTCAGGCCGCCACGAGCGCTCCTCAAGCTCCTTGATCGCAGTCGGCAGCGCCGACGTGAAATCGCGCAGCGTCTCAGGCCAATCCTCACTGTTCGCAAGACACAGCTTGCAGAGGTCTCGGCTTCGCGGCGTAGCCGCTCCGGCCCTGCCAGGCGCATCAGCGAGGCAGCAGGATGTGGATGACGCGACGGTAGATGCTCAGACACGTCAATGCGCCGGCTAAGGAGCGGATAGTAGCAGTTTCTCAGAGACGTAAGAGGGGATTTGGGAAGTTACGTAGCGGAGAATGACGCATTGACTTAGAAACTGCTCCAGGCGTTCTAGTGCCTGAACTACGGAGGTTGTGAAATCTCATGACCTCCTGAAACTGTAATCATTGTACCAAAGGGGCACACATATTGGCAAGATATATTGCCACCGAGGTCTTTGCGGATCGCGCGGCGTTGGCGCATCAAATGCTTAGCCAGCGGTGGCTGCCGTCCTCAAACTGATCGACGCGGCGCGCTGCGCATGGCATCCGAGTGGGAGGTCTACACGACGTGGACGGCGGCGCGGCTGCTCAGTGCGTCGTCTCAGCATTGCCCCGCCTGGACTTTCTCTGGCCGTTCGCGGATTGGGCCGAAGTACCAGGTGTAGCGATCGTTGTCGAAGCCAGGGCTACCAGGGAGTCCATCAAAGAGCGTTGGCTGCCGCGCATGCTCGGTCTCGGCTAGCTCAGCTTCGCGCAGCTTGCACTCAAACCAGGTCTGGGGTTGGCCCTTGGGGAAGGCGATCAGCCATTCCTCATGGATCAGCTCACGGTCGAGCACCAGCCCGTACTGGTAGTGCACGTCCTGGTGCACAAAGATGAGCTCGAACTCGGTGGGCGTCTGGCGCTCCTGGCTGCTCAGCATGAGTAGTTCATCCCGGCTGCGGTCTGCTACTCACGTGGCAGATCCGCTGTGCCAAAGAGAAGCGCCCCGATAACAGACACAAGCTGGCGGCGCTCCGGCGGTGCCTCGCGGTACTGCTGAATACGCGCGTCGACCTGCTGCTCGACATAGTGGCGAAGCTGCGCATCCGTCTGTTCCGCAAAGGCGAGGTCGCTGCCGGGGTAGCAGCGAATAACCTCCCAGATAGGGAGAGGAATAGCTACCCCTACGCGCTGCTGGCTCGCCTCAAACGGCTGTCCCTCAAGCTCCAGGTAGACCACATCCTCCTCAAGAAGCTCGCGGTAGAGTTGGAAGTTCGAGCCGGACGCCAGGGTCGCTTTGGTCGACATGGCTGCTCCTATGTAGCTATTTATTGTCGCGGAGGTATGGCGCGATAGCAGTCTCTAACAGCTGGACGAGCGCTTCATCCATATAACTGTAGCTATCTGCGATATGGAGACAAATGACGCGCTTGCCTACCAGCTCTTGACGGAACTTTGCGCGCAGCCGATCCTGGTGGCGTTTTTCCATCACGAAGATCACGTCGGCCCAGCCGAGATGCCCTGGTGTCACGCGAATACGGGCGCCTTCCTCCGTTCCAGCAGAGCGTGCGAGATGGCCGTCAACCCCGTCGAACAGGCGCTCGGCGGTCAGGCTCCGTCGGCGATTCTGGCTGCAGATGAAGAGGAGCTTCATTGGTCTTGCTCGTCTGCCGATGGCAGGAGTGCAGCGCACAGGCGA
>DAORCZ010001285.1:0-2386 GCA_035345735.1 Pseudomonadota bacterium
TCGAGCGTCAAGTCAGCGGCTGGAGCAAGCGCTATCGCGACGCGCAGACCGATGAGGTGCCGGCGCTCGAAGAGTGCATGCGACACCTTGCGGCCCGCCTGCCGGTCTCGCCGCCGGCGACGCTCATCCACAACGACTTCAAGTTCGACAACCTCGTCCTCGACGAGAACGATCCGACACGCGTCATTGGTCTGCTCGACTGGGAGATGGCGACGATCGGCGATCCGCTCATGGATCTGGGAACCGCCCTCTGCTACTGGGTGGATCCGCAGGATCCGCCGCCCATGCACCTGGCGAGCTTTGGCCCCACCACTCGACCCGGCTGCTTGTCGCGACGAGAGATCGCCGCGCGTTACGCCGAGCGCTCGGGCCGCGACCTGCGCGAGATCCTGTTTTATTACTGCTTCGGCCTGTTCAAGACGGCGGTCGTGGTGCAGCAGATTTACGTCCGCTACCGCAAAGGCCTGACCCAAGATCCGCGCTTCGCCAGCCTCGGCGAGATGGCTCGGATGCTGGGCGAACACGCCATGCACAGCGCCAGCGCCGGCACCATCTAAGCGTAGGGCGGCGACGGAAGAGTTCCATAGCGGTCTGGCTGAGAGCATCGGCCCGGAGGGGTGGGGCCGACGACGGGTGCAGGAGAGGCGGGTGCGCGGTCAGCTGATCTTGAGCATGCGCTTGACCTCATCGACCAAGCGCTTGGGCGAGATGGGCTTGGCCAGGTAGCCGTCGCAGCCCGCCGCCATCGCGCGCTCTTGATCGCCGCGCATGGCGTGCGCCGTCAGCGCCAAGATGATGATGTGGCTGGTCTCGGGCGCGGCCTTAAGCTGGCGCGTGCATTCCCAGCCATCGACGACCGGGATCGACAGATCCATCAAGATCAGGTGCGGTAGGCTGCTGCGCGCTTCGCGCAGCGCTTCTTCTCCCGTCGTCGCCATGCGCACAGAAAAGCCGTGATGGCGCAGCACGGTGTCGAAGATCTTCTGGTTGTGCATGTCGTCATCGACGAGCAGCACGGTGTAGTTCTGGGGCGCAGCAGCGCTAGGTTCCGTACTCAAGGGCGGCTCTCTCTCGGTTGTGCGCGGATGGGGCGGCGATCAGCGGCAGGCAGCGACCACCTGCGAAGCAGGCCTTCCGACTGATCGCTCCATCCTGCCACGGTCACGTTAGCTCGTGTCATCCAGAATGCCTAAACCAGCCGGGCTCGCGCCCCGCAGTTTCTCCGTCGCTGCTATGCAGGCCTCGGTCCACTGCCGCTAGCTGCCCTCGCCGGGCAGGTCGGGGCGTGGCATCGGCGGCGGCGTGGGCTCAGCAGCTAGCTCGGCCGGGGTCGGCTGCAGCGCCCCCCCTGGTTTACCCAAGAGCCGCGGGTTGGGCAGTGGCTGCGGCGTGTGGTGTCGCATCGCGGCGTCGGCCAGCGAGATATCGCCCGAAGCTGCAGCGATGAGCAGCCGCGGAATCTCGGGATCCGACATGCTGAGTGCCGGATTGCTGTCACCCTCGCGGTTGCGCCCACGGGCACTGCGCGTGGGGGGCGTACGCGGCAGGCGGATGGTGAACGTCGAGCCGATGCCGTAGGTGCTCTCGACGGTGAGCGTCGCTCCCAGCATCTCCCCCAGACGGCGGGCAATCGCCAGGCCCAAGCCCGTGCCGCCGTAGCGTCGCGTCGACGATCCATCGACCTGCCGGAACTCTTCAAAGATCAGCTCCAGGTGCTCAGAGCGGATGCCGATGCCGGTGTCTTTGACGGCGATGTAGATCGAATCGTCGGCCCCTTCCCCCCCACGCACATCGACGATGACCGTGCCCTGCGGCGTAAACTTGATGGCATTGGCGATAAGGTTGGTCAGGATCTGCTGCAGCTTGACCGCGTCGGTGTGAACCTGCATGTCGGGCGCGCAGTGCAGCTGAACTTTGTAGGGCCGATCGCGCCCCATGGCCTCGGCCTCGCGGATGACGGCGGTGACCAGCGTGTGCAGATCGAGCTTCTCGAAATACACCTCCATCCGTCCCGCCTCGATGCGCGACAGATCGAGGATCTGATTGATCAGGCGCAAGAGGTTGGAAGACGAGGCCAGCACGCCAGCGATGGCATCCTGTGCGTCGCCCGAGATCGGGCCATAGATCTGATCGTGGATCAGCTCGGAGTAGCCCATGATGGCGTTGAGCGGCGTGCGCAGCTCGTGCGAGACGTTGGCCAAGAACTCCGACTTCAGGCGGTTCACTTCGCGCAGCTGGTTGCGCTGGATGCGCAGCTGGATCGACTGCGCTGCCAGCTGATTGCGCTGCTCTTCTAGCTGATTGCGCTGCTCGGCGAGCTGGTCGCGCTGTGCTCGCACCTGATCGCGCTGCGCGGCCAGGGCTTCGTTGCGCTGCCGCAGCTCGC
>DAORCZ010001286.1:0-2383 GCA_035345735.1 Pseudomonadota bacterium
CTAAGAAGGTGTTTACAAATGAATTCCCCGCTGAGCTCCAGAGGCTGGGGCCGCAGCGGATCTCCGTTTTTCGACGCCCCGGCGAAAAATGGAGTCCGCGGAAGCTGGGCCCCCAAGCTCTGCTTGGGGAGGGCCAAAGCCGTGCAGCAAGGTCGGGTTGAAGGCATTCGCAGCTTCATATGTAAACACCTTCTAAGTCAGCGTCCCCTCAATTCGTGACCCCATCCCTTTGCCCATCCAGCCCCGTCTGGGCAGGGGCCCTGAGGTCACGAATTGAGGGGACGCTGACCTAAGGCCTTGGATCAGGCCCTATCGCCGTGAGTTCCTTTGCAAAAAGCTCATTATGACCAAATCCCCCGGGTTGCGGAATTGGAGCGTATCCGCATATCTCACTAACTAGGATAGCGCGCAGCGGAAGACGTGCTGGAATAAAGACCCACACCCAGCGCAACGAGGTCAGCGGCTGCGAGAGCTGCGACGGACTAACGGAGGTCGAGGGGGTCGGGATTGAAGTAGCGCCTTCGCAGGATATATTCCAGAACAAATAGGACTATTAAGATCGGCGTCGCGCCCACTGCATAGATACTTAACCAGACTAAAAATGGAATATAAACATCAATCACACTGCGCCCGATCCCCAGGGAATGCAGGATTCCCGGGCCTAGGTAGAGGGCGGTTGCGACGAAGCCGGTTCCCTCGTAGCTGGATTCTTTGTGAAACAAAAACCACAGTCGCCAGGTCACTAGCACGATGCTGGCGATGGCCTGCCACATCAGCATCGTGGTCAGGGGGCCAAGATGGGCCAGCGCGTCCCAGAACTCGTGCAGATCCCGGCTGGACTGCGATAGCTGCCACCACAGAAACAGATCGACGCCCAGCAGCGCAATCAGCGGCAGCGCCACCACCGGCAGACGGTACGGCGCATCGGGCACCAGGAACTGATAGCCCCGACGCAGCCCGTACAGCAGGCAGGGCACCGCCAGATAGACGATCGGCGAGACCAGCACCCCGATGCGGATGAAGTCCTCGCCGCGCAAGCAGCCCGGTAGAAACAGCAAACAGAACAGGCAAAGCAGGCCGCTCAGGCCGTCGAAGCGATGGCGAGCGGGCGGTGCGCTGGGCAGCGGCATGTGGGCCATCATCGCTTAGCGACCGGCTGGCTTTTTGCGCAGGGTGCGGCGCTCGCCCCCGCCCCCGCGGGGAGCGGCCTTGCCCCCGTCGTCGCGCCAGGGCGGCGGCAGGATCGGCGGACGCTCCGAGATGTTCTGGGCGCGCTGAAGCTCGATCTCGCTAAACAGGATGGCCGGGGCCACCGTCGACACCGGCACCATGCCCGACTCGGCGCCGCAGAAGCCGTTGAACACGCCGACGGTGTCCGAGGTGGCGAGGATCTTCGACACGCTGGACAGCGGCGTGCCGACCATCTCGACGCCGCGCACCAGCGACTCTTCGCCGGTCTTGGCGTCGACGCGGAAGACCATGGTGGGTTGGCCGCGGAAGCTCTGCGTGCCGTAGTTCTGGGTGTTGGTCGAGCCGCCCAGGATGTCGCGAATGATCAGCCCATAGGGCTTGCCTTGGCGCCGCACCTCATCGAGAAGCTGGGCCTTGAGTTGGCTCATGGCGACGGCGCGGTTGCTCTTGACGATGAGGTTGGCCATGCGGCCGATGGGATCGCTGACCCCCTCGGCGCGACCGTGCCCGTTGCTGTGCAGCGAGCCGAGCACCGGCGTCCGCGACTTCAGGTAGTCGCGCAGGACGCCGCGATCGACCAGGGTCACGGCGCGGGCCGGCACGCCCTCGTCATCGAAGCGGTAGTAGCCGTTGAGGCGAATCAGGGCCGGCGTCTGCAGCCCGGGCGGCGAGCCCAGCGCCGAGCCGGCCAGCGCGACCGGCGTCACGGTCACCCGATCCTGCGTCGGATCGTCGATGATCGAGATGAAGTCGGGCAGCACGGGCTTGCCGATCTGGCCCTTGAACGTCCGCCCCTCTTGCTCGTTGCCTTGGCGCTCGCCTTCCAGGCGGTGACCGATGGTCTCGTGGAAAAACACGCCCGCCGCTTCTTCCATCAGGATCGCCGGACCGTTGTACGGATCGGCGGCCGGTGCCGACTGAAGCAGCGTCAGATCGCGCACCAGACCATCCATCGCCGAGACCAGGGCCGGCGTCGTCGGTAGCTCACCGCGCTCGGGACTGTAGAAGTCGCGGGCGTTGGTCAGCATCATGCCGTCCTTGGCCCGCGTCTGCGCCAAGAGGTGCGCGCTCCACAGTGTCTGATGCTCGACGACCTCGGCCCCTTCGCTGGAGACGAAGTAGCGGGTCTCGCGTGCCGCCGCGACCTTGACCGTGCCCGATAAGACCGGCGCTTGCTTGAGGCGCGCCCCGA
>DAORCZ010001287.1:0-2383 GCA_035345735.1 Pseudomonadota bacterium
GGGTCTGATCCAGCGAGTGCACAAGCTCGTGGTAGAGCAGCACGTCGCTGCGCCACGGCAACCAGCGGTCCTGGGTCAGATCGGCGTCAGCGGGGGCGATCGGGCCCTGGCCGGGGTTGATGCGCACCCGCGAGTTCACGCCAGCACCGCTGGTGCCATCGGCGTTGCGATAGGCCAGGTCGCCATCGCCATCGGGAGCCGCATAGCCATTGGTGTTGTCGCGCCCCAGCGACGCGTCATAGTCGCCGTCGGCATTGGTGCGAAACAGCGGGCTGATGGTCGTCGTATGGTGCTTGTCGTTGTGCGAAAGGCCCTGGATTAGCTGGCGACCGCCGTTGGTCTGCATGATCGACGCCAGATCGTGCATGGTGTCGCGTCGGTACGCTGTGGCATCGCCCTCGCTGAGGCCATCGGTGTTCAGCTGAATATCGGTGCGCCCCATGCGGATGTCGCTGTACTGGCGAGCGATCTGCTGAAACTGCTGCGGCGTGACGGTGTTCTCGGCGCTGGGGCCGTCGGGCTGGCCGGGGCGACAGACCATGTCTTCCGGCCGCATGACGTTGAACATCCCAGCCAGCTCGCGCTGGGCCCGCTGGCGATCGACGGCGCCGGCCGGGTCCAGCAGTGCACTCAGGCCCTCTTGCCGCAGCCCGCGACTAAAGTCGCCGACCGACTGCATCATGCCGCCCAGGAAGCCCTGCGGGGCGTCCTCGCGCGGCGTGCCAGACGGGGCATTGACCTGGGCCGGATGCGCAGTCGCGGCTTCTGTCACATGCCGCCCGACACCGATAAACGGAGCAAGTAACTCGAACATGCAGCCTTCCCCCAGGGGAAGTATAGCTGCCCAGGCCCCAGGCCACAGCGCTACATCTTCATCTTTTCGACATCGGCCGCCAGCGCGTTGGGTGTCAGGTGGGCGTAGACCAAGCTCATCGCCAGCGACGAGTGACCGAGCATGTCTTTGAGCGCCAGCACGCTGCCGCCTTGCTCTGCAAAGATCGATGCGAAGGTGTGACGCAGGCCGTGCCAACCGCGCGACAGCGGCTTGCAGCCGGCGTCGGCCAGCAGACGCGCCAGACCCACGCGACAATTTGCGCCGGTCGGAACCACCTTGCCACGATGGGTCAATAAGGTTGACCAATCGCGCAGATCGGGCAGCAGGGCGGAAGGAATCGGCAGCGTGCGCGGCTTGCTGTTCTTGGGGAGCGATTCGAACGAGCGCGCGACGGTCAAGCGACCGCTCTTTAGATCGACATCTTCCCAGCGCAGGCCGAACACCTCGCCGCGCCGCAGGCCCAGGCGCAGGGCCAGCGACACTCCTATGTACAGCGCCTGGGCACGACGGCTTCCGGTCGCTTGACGCTTGGCTTCGGCAAGAAGTGCGCTGGCTTCCTCGACCGACAGCCGCTCATCGGAATACTGCGAGCGCGGGCGCTCCATCTGCAGCATCGGATTCTGCGACAGAAGCTCGCGCCCGACCGCCCAGGTCAGTGCCGCGCCCAGCGGTCGCAGTGACGAGCGCACGGTGTTCGGCTTGAAGCGTCGGCTCAGCGCATCGCGCGCCGCTTCGATGTCGCGACGCCGCAGCTTGTCGAGGCGAATCGCACCGACAAACGGCAGGATGCGCCGCAACTCAGATCGCGCGAGGCGACGATAGCTGGTCTCGCTCTTGGCTCGCGGATGCGGCGCCGACAGGAACTGCTCGCACAGCTCGGCGACGGTGATCTTGCTGCGTGGCTCGGCGACACCGGCCTCGCCGCGGGCGATTTGCGCCTCGATCTGCAAGAGCATCCGCCGTGCTTCGTTGTAGGTCGGCTGCTTGCTGGCTCGGATGCGTCGCGTGCCGTCGGCGTCGTAGTAGCGGATGTACCAGCCGATGAACTTGCCGTCTTTCTGCCGCTTGATGACTTCGCCCATGGTTGCTGTCTCCACGTCGGAACCGCAGCCCCCGGCCCCGGTCGATGTCGGCTTGCGCCCGCCCAGGAGATCCCGCTGTGATCCCGCCGGCCGCCGTGGGCCTCCTCGCGGGCTTGCCACTCGACGCACCTGCCCGGATCTCCCAGCCTCGGAAGATAGCATAAAGACTGTGTTTTTTGGTATTGCAACTTACATCTTGCAGATGTGCGGATGTTCAAGCGCAGCTTGGGCGCGGGCTTCGCGTTCGAAGTGGCGGCGTTCGCGGCTGTTTTGCAGATCGGCGTGGCTGGCGCGCAGGAACTTGATGGCGACGTAGCGGTGCAGCTTGGGGTCGCGGGCTTTGTAGACGGTGCCCATGCCGCCGGCGCCGAGGAAGGCGAGGATCTTGTAGCGCTCCCAGCTTTGAAAGGGCAGGACTTCGCCGGAAGTGGCACCGGGGAGGCTGGGGGGACCAGCGGGGGCGCTG
>DAORCZ010001288.1:0-2379 GCA_035345735.1 Pseudomonadota bacterium
GCACCGTCGGGCTGACGCTGTCGATCGTCAGCTGGCGGCTGAAGAACCACGCCAATGGCCATGCCCACGATGCCGTGAACTTCTACAACGACTCGGTTGGCAGCCTGGGTGCCACCTGCGACGATCTCAGCTACCCCTCGCCGGTGGGACCCGCGCCGGCTGCCGCTGTGCCGCCCGCCGATCCCGGAGCGGTGCCGAGCGCTGTCCCCGCGATCCCAGGCTCGCCGCCCCCCAGCCTGCCTCCCCCTCCGACGACGCTCTAGGCCGGTCGCAGCGCGGTCCCTGCAGACAGGCTTTGACGCCATGGCCGGCCGTCCCCGACACTGGGGGCAGCGGCGGAACAATGCGCCCGCACACAGGAAGTTCGGCGATGAATCCTCCCAGCCTTGAGACGATGGAGCAGACCAAGCGAGTGCTGACCGAGCTCGCACTGCGCTATGGACCGCGGCTCTTGACGGCGATCTTGATCTTCGCGGCGGGCGCCTTCGTCGCGCGGCAGGTGAACCGGCTGGCCGGAGGCTGGCTAACACGTCGCGATCTCGACGTCGCGCTGGCCAAGCTGCTGGGGCGCATGGCCGGGCTGCTGGTGCTCCTGGTATTCACGCTGATGGCGCTGCAGAACCTCGGGGTCGAGCTTCTGCCGCTCATCGCCAGCCTCGGCGTGGTGGGCGTCGGGGCGGGCCTGGCGATGCAGGGTGTGCTCAGCAACCTCGTGGCGGGGCTGACCATCATCCTGTCTGGCCCATTTCGCGTCGGTGAGTACATTTCGGTGATCGGCGTCGAAGGCCAGGTCGAGTCCATCGAGCTCTTCACCACCACGCTGCTGCATCCCGATCGCTCGCAGGTGGTCATTCCCAA
The DNA here is from genome assembly GCA_035345735.1 of Pseudomonadota bacterium. GTDB lineage: Bacteria > Myxococcota_A > Polyangia > Palsa-1104 > JAEUJZ01 > JAEUJZ01. Next base: position 859 of record DAORCZ010001288.1, read on the forward strand.
CCGCAAGCTGGTCGGCGAGGTGCTGCACAACTACGGCAAGCTCCGCCAGCTGAACCTGCAGGTCGGCGTGGCCTACGCGACCGAGCTACCGCGCGCCCTCTCCGTCATCCGGCAGGTGCTGTCGCAGAACCCACGCGTCCTGTCCGATCCGACGCCGGTCGTCGGAGTCGGTCAGCTGGCCGAGTCCGCCATCGCCATCGCGGTGCGCCCATGGGTCGCGGTGTCGGACTACATCGATGCCATCGGCGAGCTCAATCAGGCCCTCGTCGAAGCCTGCCGTCGTGAGGGGATCGATCTGGCCCTGCCGCAGCAGGAGGTTCGCCTGCTCTCCGACGGCAAGTCGCGCTAGCGGACCGTTCCAGGCAGCTGAGGCCAGGCGCCGCCTAGTCGATCCGCAAGAGCGCCGCAGCGAACAGCTCGGCCGCCCGTCGGCGATCTGGCTTGCCATTGGGTAGCTGCGGCAGCACGGCGACCTGACACCACAGCCGCGGACGCTTAAACGCCGCCAGGCGCTCGCCGACGATCTTGGCAAGCTGGGGCAGCGAGGACGGGGACGGCATCGGCTCCGACGGAACAACGGCCGCCGCGACCAGCGCCCCCCAGCGATCATCGGCCACCCCAAACACGAGTGCCGCCGCCACCCCCGGACAGCCCAAGAGCGCCGCCTCGACCTCGGCGGGATAGACGTTCTCGCCGCCCGTGACAATGAGATCGCTGCGCCGCGACAGCACGTGCAGCGCGCCGCTCTCGTCTATAAAGCCGAGGTCACCGGTGTCAAAGAAGCGTCCCGAAAGCGGCGGGCGGTGCAGATATCCCGACATCAGCATCGGGCCGCGCAGACAGATCCGCCCCGGCGTACCCCATGGCGCAGCCGCGATCTGTCCCCGCTCATCGCCGGCCGCCGCCGCATCGTCATCGCTGCCGATCACGACCTCTAGGCCGGGCAGCGGCACCCCCGATCCCGCCTGGTACTGTCGCCGCGCAGCATAGCGCCCAGTGCAGACCTGCGAGCACGCTTCCGTCAGGCCGTAGGTTCGCAGCACGGGGAGCCCGGCGACCAAGCTCTCGCGATACAGCGTATCCGGCGTCGCCGCTCCGCCCACCAACACCGCCCGCAGCGAGCCCAGCGCCCGCACATCCGGCAGCGCCAATAGGTTGCTCAGCACGGTGGGCACAACCGACAGCAGGGTCGCCCGCTGCTCGGTCACAGCGGAGACGATGGCTGCCGGCTCGGGACGCGGCAGCAGCACGATGGCTCGTCGCGAAAGAAGACAGCGCGTGACGATCGACAGCCCGCCGACATGACACAGCGGCAGACACAGCAGCCAGCGATCATCGGGCAAGAAGCCGAGGTTCGTTTCGCTGGCTGCTGCGGACGCCATAAAGGCCGCTCGGCTGAGCACCGCCCCCTTGGGTACCCCGCTCGTCCCCGAGGTGTACAGGATGGCCAGCGGCTGCGTCGGGTCGACGAGCGGCAGGGCGGCAAACCCCAGGAGCGCGGCCGCTGCGGCCTCGGCTGTG
>DAORCZ010001289.1:0-2377 GCA_035345735.1 Pseudomonadota bacterium
CCTCAAGCTCATCCACGAAGCCACCCAGGGCGTGGACAACCTGCCCAGCGTCAACCACAACCTGGTCAGCAGCCTCACGCACCGCACCGCGCGCAAGGTCTTCCTCTCGGCCGAAGGCAGCTTCGTCTCGCAGCCCTATTACGACCCGCAGAAACCGAGCCGGTCGGTGGCCGAACTCGAAGCGCTCAAGGCCGACGTCATCGCCAACCCGACGCTCTACGGGCTGCTCGTCTCGCCGGACCTGAAGGCGGCGCTGATCAAGGCGCAGTTGAACGAAAGCGAACTCGACTACGTCAAGACCTTCGCCGAACTGCAGAAGGTGCGCGAAGCCATCAGCAAGCCCGGACACCAGATTCACGTCACCGGCAACCCGGTGCTCACCGGCTGGGTCTATACGTACCTGAACCAGATCATCGCCATCCTGGCCTGGACGCTGGCGCTGCTGGCCGCGCTGCTGATCCTCTACTTCCGCCGGCTCTACGGCATTGCGCTGCCGCTCTTGGGCATTGCGCTCTCGTCGATCTGGGGCCTGGGCTTCATGGCGCTGGTGGGCATCAACCTGGAACCGTTGTCGCTGCCGATCCCGTTTCTGATCGCTGCGCGCGCCACCTCGCACGGCGTGCAACTGGTGGTGCGCTACTACGAAGAACTGGCGCGCACCCACAGTGGCAAGCAGGCGGCCAGGAACGCGCTGGACGCGCTGTTCCGGCCGGGCTCCTTGGCCATCATCGTCGATGCGATCGGCATTGCGGTGCTGGTGCTGGGGGCTGCCCCCTTCAACTACAAGCTCGGCATTGCCGCCGGCTTCTGGGGCTTCTCGGTCATCTTCACGGTGCACTTCATGGTGCCGCTGGCGCTCACCGTGTTGCCGCAGCCGAAGAAGATGGAAAACGCCAACCAGGGGGTGAGGAACTTCCTCGGCAGCATGATGGCCGCCACTGGCGGCACCGACGGGGGCGCGCGTTCGATCCTGATCCTGGCGCTGATCGGCGCCCTTGGCGGCAGCTACTTCATCTCGCGCGTGCAACTGGGCGAATCGGAACCGGGCAGTCCGTTGTTGCATCGCGACCACGACTACAACCTCTCGACCAAGGCGATCAACACCCTGTTCCCCGGTTCGGAAGAGCTGCACGTGGCCGCGCGCACCGACGAGAAGGGCGGCATCAAGCGTCCCGAAGTGATGGCCGCCATCGAGCGCTTCCAGGCGCACATGCTCTCCGATCCCACGCTGGGCGGCACCAAGGCGATTCCCGGCGTGGTGCGGGTGGTCAACCGGCTCACCCACAACGACGATCCGCGCTGGATGCAGCTGCCGGACAACGCCGAGGAAGTGGGCGGGCTGATGTTCGCCTACCTGGCCTCGAGCCCGATCCCGGGTGCGCTGAAGGAATTCGTCAGCCCCGACGAGAACGAAGCCAACATGGTCTTCTACTACAAGGACCACCAGGCGGCCACGATCGCGCGCGTGGTGGCCCTGGCCGAAGAAGGCAAGAAGCAGATCGAAGCCGAAGTGCCGGGCCTGCACATCGAACTGGGCGGGGGCATCATCGGGGTGACGGCGGCGGCCAACCAGGCGCTGCACGTCGATCACATGAAGATCATCCCGGCGGTGATGATCATCGCCTTCGTGCTGGTGGCCATCTACTACAGCTCGATCCATGCCGGCTGGCTGATGGTGCTGCCGATGCTCTTTGCCACGCTGATGACCTACGCCTACATGGGAGCGGCCGACATCGGCATCAACGTCAATACCGTGCCGGTGATCGCGGTCGGTGTGGGTGTGGGCATCGACTACGCGGTGTACTTCATGGACCGTATCCGCGAAGAGATGGCGGCCACGCGCAACATCCACCAGGCGGTGATCAACGCGGTGGCCACCACCGGCTACGCGGTCTCCTTCACCGCGGCCACGCTGATTGCCGGGGTGGTGATGTGGATCTTCATGTCCGACCTGCGTTTCCAGTCCGATGCCGCGGTGCTGCTCTCCTTCATGCTGATCGTCAACGCGATCGCCGCGATGCTCATCGTGCCGGCCTGGTGCGTGGTGTTCCGCCCGCACTTCGTGGTCGCCACCCATTACGACGAGGACGGCGTGCTGGTCGAAGAAGACGAAGAGCGCAAGGCAGAAGCAGTCAGAGCGGCCGCATGAAGCAGAGACGGCCGGGTACAACGCAGTAGCAGACAAGTCGAAGTCAAACGGAGGAGCGTTCGATGCAAACCAAGAGGAGTGAGGGAGAAGTGCAGGGTGGGCTGCGCAAGCGGCGCATCGCCCTGTCGGTAGCCATCGCCCTGGGCGCAGGCCTGGGCGGATCGCTGGCGCAGGCCCAGGAAGCGATCACGAGCGAGCCGTGGAAGGTGGACATTTACTACGAGAACG
>DAORCZ010001290.1:0-2377 GCA_035345735.1 Pseudomonadota bacterium
CGGCGAAGAGCTGGATGAAGGGAAACTTGCGGCCGTGCATCGCCAGATCCTCGGCGGAGAGGCCGTCCGCCGACTCCGCGTCTGCGTTGGCATCGGCGTCGGTTGCGGGCGACGACAGCGGCAGGGCCGAGAGGGCCAGAGGGCGGCTCCAGCGCGATAAGAGCGTCGTCAAACGATGCACGCGCTGAAACGGCCCGGGCCCTTCCAGCGTGCCGGCGGTATAGGCCCAGCCCAGCACCGGCTTGCTGCTGCGTCGCCCGGGCTGTCCGTCGGTAAAGCGGGGATCGGCGGGGGCGGAAAAGAAGTCGACGTAGCGGATGGCGGCGGCAAAGGGCAGGGCGGCGATGGGGGGCTGGCGCAGCGCGGACTCGGCCAGGGCGGCGGCGTGCTCGGCTTGCTGCCGACCCAGGCGGGCGGCGCTTTCTAGATCATCGTCGGCGGGGCCGGTGTTGAAGCCGCGGGCGGCGCTGAAGCGCACGTTGGGGGTGACATCGCCGGGGGCGGTCTGGGCAAAGATGGCGACGTAGCCGGGCTGTCCCGCAGCGGCAGCGCGATCTTCCAGGAAGGTGGCGGCTTCGCCCTTGTGATCGGGATGGATGACTTTGCAGTCGCGATGCACCGTCGTGCAGTGCACGCCAAACCACGACACCAGGCCCAGCGGCTGACCCGACTGGGCATCGACGCGCAGCACGGTCATGCGCCGCTCGACCGCGGCTGCCCGATCTTGGCGCGCGACCGGCGTGACGTCGGGATTTTGGTTGTACGAACGCACGGCGCGGTTGAAGGCCACACCAGCCTCGACGGGCAGATCGCCGCCCACGACGCGCAGGTGCGCGGGCTGCAGGGCAGCGACGGCCTGACGAATCGCGGCGACGACCCCGGCGACTAACCGGTCATGCACGTCGCGCGAAAAGCCCGGCCCCGATAGGCCGTAATACAGATACGTCGAAAATCCCGACGGGCCGGAGTGCGTATGGGTGGCGGTCAGCATCACCTCGGCCTCGCCCAGTCCCAGATCGGCGACCTGCGGCAGGACGTGGGCGCGCATCGACTCGGCGATCATGCCGAGGTCGCAGCAGACGTAGACCAGGCGGCGACCGCTTCCCAGGTGCTCGACGGCCAGCGCCCGGGCGTACAGCGGCTTGTGGACGTGCGTCGGGTGATTGTCGGGATGACCCCAGCCGAACAGGCACATGGCGGGATCGAAGGCGGTGATATCGACGCGCGCGAGCCCAGCCGCAAGGGCACATGGCTCAGCCGGTAGCGACGTCTGGCAGGGGGGGAGCATGCCTACCCTTAACAGCTTCAGTCCGACGCTGTCTAGGCTGGCCTGCCGCCGCCGCAAGTCGCCGCGCTGCGCAGCCCTTCCTTTGTCAGTGGGCTCGCGATACTACTGCCGGCGATGACGACCGACATGGGAAGGATTGGGATGCGGAGCGCACGACGGCGGGGCAGCGGCTGGCTGCTGGCCAGTCTGGGGGCGCTGGTGGGGCTGGGGGTTGGGCTGGCCGCGGCGCGTGAGACGGCCGGTCCGGGGGGCGCAACCCCCGGCAGTAGCAGCGTGGCCCGCGATGCCAAAGAGCCGAAGGACGGCGCGGGCAAAAAGCGCCGACCCCGGGCGCGTGAGCTCGGCATTCCGTTTGAGGGTACGCCCGGTCGGTACAACGCCATCACCGACGTACCTGGCGTCGAGGTCGGTCACTCCACGCTGATCCGCGGCGAGGGCAAGGCCGGCGCCCGTGGCGTCGTTCGTACCGGCGTGACGGCGGTCTTTCCGCATGGCAAGACCAACGCTCGTCCCAGCGTCGCGGCCGTCGTATCGCTCAACGGCAACGGCGAGCTGACTGGTAGCCACTGGGTCAACGAGTCGGGCTTTCTAGAGACGCCGGTGGTCCTCACCAACACGCACAGCGTCGGTGTCGTCCGCGACGCGGTCGTCGCCTGGGGCAACCAAAAGTTCCCCTCGCACGAGTTCTTGGAAGAGCCGTTTTCGCTGCCCGTCATCGGCGAGACCTACGACGGCTTCCTCAACGACATCCAAGGCCAGCACGTGCGGACTGAGCACGTCTTCGCGGCACTCGACGGCGCCAAGGGTGGGCCGGTGGCCGAGGGCAGCGTCGGGGGCGGCACCGGCATGGTGACCTCGGAGTGGAAGGGCGGCATCGGCACCGCCTCGCGCGTCGTCGTCATGCCGCCGGTCGAAGGGGGGGCACAGGGCCGCTTTACCGTCGGGGTGCTGGTGCAGGCCAACTACGGTCGGCGTGGCGATCTGCGCATCCTGGGGGCACCGGTCGGTCGTGAGCTTGCGGACCTGATGCCGGTGGGCCCCAAGGTTCCCGGCGGCGTCCCGGCCGAGCCGAGCAAGGCCCGCGAGCAC
>DAORCZ010001291.1:0-2376 GCA_035345735.1 Pseudomonadota bacterium
GGACGAGTTGGGGCCGGGACCGGCCGGGGGCGACCGCATCGCCTGGGCCGAGACCAAGAAGATCTCGCCGCAGCGGTCGAAAAACGACACCAGCTTCGATCTCGGCTCGCCCGAGCGAACGATCTATTTGCGCGATGGCTCGACGGTCAAGGGCGATCTGGTCGAGGCCCTGATCAGCGACCACACCACGCTGCGCCTGCCAAGCGGCGAACTGCGCACGCTGCGCTGGGGCAACATCAAGCGCATCGTCGGCCCGCGGCCCGCATCGGCGCAGGTCATTCCGCTCACCGGCGAGCTCCTCATCTACCTTGAAGGCGGCGGCCGCCTGCAGGCGGAGTTCTTCGAGTACTCCCCCGACGAGCAGCTGATCGTGCGCAACGTCACCGGCGGCTATCGCTCGCTCTCGCTGGGACAAATCAAGAAGATCGTCCTCCTCGGTGAAGGCGGCGGCAACTAGCCCCGCGTCCTTCACCAGCCCGCTTCCCGCCCTCGCCCTGCCCTCTTCGGGCTGGCCCCGACTCTCGCCGCACCTTGAAAAGCTGTGATAGGACTTCCGGCCGCCATGCGACCGCGCAGCCTCGATTGGATTGCCCCCCGTTCCCTCGCCCTGCTGGGACTGGGGATCGGTGCTGCATTCCTTGCCTGTCGGCCCACGGCCGAATCGCGATCTCAGTCTGGGTCTGTGGCAGCGCCGACGGTCAGCGGGCCGCTTGCAAACCCGGGGCGAGGAGCAGTGGCCGGGTCGCTGGCGGCCGTGGAGCACTCTGCCACGGGGTCGGCAGTTCCTGAAGGCAGCGACGAGGCCCTGCTCGCCATGGCCGAAGCGCCGTGTAGCGGACAGACGGCAAGCGCTGATCACCCGTCCTCCCTCCCCTGCGCCGACCGACGAGCGGCGGCTTTTTTTGAGCTGGTCTCGCGCTGGACCTCACCCGACTTTGCAACGCCCACCCGTCCCGAGGTTGCGGTGCGCCGACTGGCCACCGCGGCGAGCTCAGCGCTGGCGGCCGAGGAATCCCCTCGCCTACAGGGCTGGGTGCTGGCCAGCCTGGGAGCGCTGGCTGCGCTCGATTCGCGTGCGCAGACCCTGCTCGCTCACAGCCCCTGGCCGGAACACGTGCTGGCCGCGCTGCGCGATCCCGGCAGCCCACTGCTCCACGGGCGCGCGCTGTTTGCCCTCGGTGCGTTGCATCGTGAGCTGCCGCCGGGCGAGCTGCCGACCGCCGTGCGGACCCAGCTGCAAGCCGGCCTGGCCAGTGACGATCGCTTCGTCCGGCGGCAGGCGGTGCTGGCCGCCACCCTGACCGGCGAGGACGTCCTGACCCTGCCCATCCTGCGCACCCTCGTCCCGCTGCTTGGCCTGCCGACTGCGGCCGAGGCCTCGCTGCCGGTGCTGCTCTCCTCGCTGGTGCGGCTGCCGAGCCACCTGCCGCTGGCAGTGACGGCCGATCTAACGCCGCTCCTGCCTCCCTATATCGATCTGCTGCTGTCGCTGGCACAGCCCGAGGCGACGGCCGCCGCCGAGCACCTAGTAGAAATCGCAGTAAACGCCGAGCCTCTCAGTGCAACTGCTTATTACCTTCGGGCCAAGGTGCGCGATGGCCGGCGCGACGGATCGGCGCTGCCATCGCTGCGTCAGGCGCTTGCGCTGGGCAACCTGCCAGCGGTCTTCGCGGCGGCCCTGGGCGATACCGCCACCGCCCTGACCCCCCCCTTGGATCTGCCGGCTTCCCGCCGCCGGCTGCGCCAGATCGTGGCCCGTCGCCCGCTGCCTCGCGTAGCCAGCCCCTTGCCGACGCTCACTCGGGCAGCCTGGGAGCGGGCCGACGCGATGCGCCCGCAGCTGCCGCAGATCTCCCCCAGCGCGCTGGAGCAGCAAGCGCTACGAACCCTGGCCGACCACGGGGCCGACAGCGAGAGCGCTCGGATGCTCGGACGCGAGCTGTTTCGCTACTACCCGTTCGCATCACACGAGTACTACAGCCCCTGCCTGCACAGCTTCCTTGATCGCGACGGTAACAATCGCGATCTGCTGGACTGGCTGGGCCTGGGGTTGGCCCGCCAGGACAGCGACCGACGAGAAATCGTCGGGGTCGTGGCTGCCGTGGAGCCGGCAGGTGCCGCCTTGGAGTCAGCCCTGGGTGTGACCTGTGCCCTGTGCCACACCCAGGTCGATGCCCGCGGTGAGCGTCAGGACGGTCTGCCCAGCCGCGCCTACGATCAGGGCCTGCTGTTGGCGGCGTGCATCGATCAGCCGATCTTTCACAAGTCGCAGAACCGCAACCTCGATCAGCTGTTGCAGTACGGCCCAGGGCGGAACGACTCGACGGCAGATGGCGTGCACGATCCCACCGAGATCCCCAGCCTGTTCGCGCTTCG
>DAORCZ010001292.1:0-2373 GCA_035345735.1 Pseudomonadota bacterium
CTGAGGATGAGCAGGGTCGGGACCTTGGCGCTGAGCGCGAGCAGACGTTCCATGGCTCCTGGATGTAGGGCAGTTCGGCGGGCGTGTCGAACTTCTTGGTGCGGAACGAGGAAGGGAAGGCGGCGCGCGCGCCGCGGGAAAACGGGGCGAGTTATTTGCGTTTAGACAGCAGGCCGTTGCCCAAGTTATAGGCGAATCCGCGCCCTATGCAGTAATGAACCACGTCGTTTTTTATCGCTTTATCACTAATTTTTGTAAGCGATAAATTCGCTTTGACGTCATCGCCCAGGGCGCAGGCGGCGCGGCCAATCATGGGCCAAGCCTCGAAGGGATCTTGCGCCAGGTTCTTTTCGGCCAGCTGCTGCGCCTGCAGATAGTGACCTTGCTCGAAGTGTCGGCTGGCGCTGTTTAGCCACTCGCTCTTTTCGTCGCTGAGCCGCAGCGAGAAGCTGGCCATGCCAGCCGCGCTATCGCCCCGCTCGATGCTGCTGCAGGCTTCTTTGACCTCGCGCGAGAGGGCGCTCTTGCCGAGGGCACTGAGGCGGCTCTGCGCCAGCTGACCGCCCGTGCTGTTACCGGCATTGCAGGCCGCGACGCCGAGCATCCACCAGCAGCGATGATTCTGCGGCTGCTTATCGACACAGCTCTGCGACAGACGCAGGGCTTCGGCAAACTGCTTGCTCCGCAGTGCAGCCAGCGCGCCGGCTTGCGCCGGATCGGGACCGGTTGCGCTCTTCTTGAGGTCGGCCTTGCCCTCACTGGGCGAGCCTGGCGTGGGGGGGACCGGCGGATCGCTGCGGGACGGGCTGGGTGGGCTAATGGGCGCCGAACCCGGGGGCTTGCCGGGTAGCTCGCCCGGCAGCACGGCGACCCCGCCCACTGCTGAACCGGCGTCGACGGCCGGCGGCGGCGAAGGCAGCGCCGACACGGTAGATGGCGCGGGCGCGAGATCGGGGACTTTGCTCTCGCCGAGCGGGCTCGGCCCAAGGGCAGGCCCCCCAAAAGAGCCGACTGGCGCGAGGGCGGGGACCGGCTTCTGACCTACGGGCTGAGGTCCGTTCGTTGGGGGCACGGCAGAACCCCGGGTGAACAGCCAGAGTAGCCCGGCACCGGCCACGATCGCGCCCACCACCCAAGGCCAGGGCCGACGGCTAGACACCATCGGCATGGGCATGGTGCGAGCTGCGCGATCCAGCGAGGTGCTGCCCGGCGGGGCGGCCGGCTCGCCGTTCCGGGGCGTGGTCGCGGAGGCCAGCGCGACTGGATGTACGGCGGCAATGGGCGGCGTGGCATCGGGGTCGGAAGCGGCCGGGGGCGGGGCCGTGGACGCGCTCCCCAAAGCAGCCGGCGACATCGCCGCGGCGGCAGAGAGCAGTGCGGCCGGCACGTGGCGGCTGACCGCTTCGCCATCCCACGTCGAAGACAACGCCGGATCTTCGCGGCGACCGGCGCCCGGCTTGGTGTCCTTGAGTGGGACCTGCTCCCCCGTCTTCGCAGCCAGCGAGCCTGCCCCGGCCGCCGCGCCCGCAGCCGCCGCACGATCAGCCGCCGACAGACGGGGATGCGGCCCTGAGTCGATGCCACCGATGGTGGGCGGCGCGGTGTTGCCTCGCACCAGATCCTGGGCCTCGGGCGAAAGCAGCGGCATGAGCGGGATCGCTGACTCCGAGACCAGGCGACGCACCTGCCCTGGCGACAGCCCCTCGGCCTGCGAGACGTCAAGCAGGAGGCGCTTGAGCTCGACCGCGACTTCCTCAACGCTCGGCCGCTCGGCGGGCTTCTTGCGAAGCATGGCGTGGACTAGCTGCGCGATCGCCGGATCCAAGCCGGGAATCAGCTCGGCTAGCTGCGGCTCGGTGTCGGTGAGGTGCATGGCGATCAGCTCGCCCACCGTCTCGCCAGTAAACGGCGGCAGACCGGCGATGAGCTGATACAGGATGACGCCCAGCGAGTAGACATCGGAGCGATCGGTGACGTGCTTGGCGCCACGGCACTGCTCGGGGGCCATATAGGTCGGGGTGCCCATCAGCATGTCGCTGCGCGTCAGCATCGGCTCGGCGTTCAGCGTCTCGGCCAGCTTGGCGACGCCAAAGTCGAGGAGCTTCACGCGCTCGCCCCCGGGCATTTCGGGGTCGGAGACCAGCATGATGTTGTCGGGCTTGAGATCGCGGTGCACGACCTGCCGACTGTGCGCCGCCTGCAGCGCCGACGCGATCTGGCGGGCGATGCGCAGCGCATCGGGGATGGCCAGCGAGCGCTCGCGATCGATGCGGGTGCGCAGCGACTCGCCGTCGAGGTACTCCATGGCCAGGTAGGCGATGCCCTGGCTGGTGTAGCCGCAGTCGAAGATGCGGACGATGCCGGGGTGCGAGA
>DAORCZ010001293.1:0-2369 GCA_035345735.1 Pseudomonadota bacterium
AGGTTCCATGCCTGTGCTCTCTCTGCACGGCGTCGCAGTGGCTTATGCCGATGCGTCGCCGCTATTCTCTGCCGTCTCGCTGCGCCTGTCTCCCGGTTGGTACGGACTGGTCGGTGCCAATGGCGCGGGCAAGTCGACATTCCTGCGCCTGCTCGCCGGCGAGCTTGCGCCGACCGAGGGGCGACTGGACCTGACCCCGCGCGGCAGCGTTGTGCGGCTCTCGGCCCAGCGGTTGTCCGCGGTCGGCGCTGGCTCCCCGGGAGAGCTACGCCGCGCCGAGCTCCTGCGCATTCTTGATGGGCAGCCGAGCGTGCTCTTGCTCGATGAGCCCACCAATCACCTCGACGAATCAGCCCGCGAGGCGCTGATTGCGGCGCTGCGCCGCTTCGGTGGCATCGGTGTGCTGGTCTCGCACGATCGCGAGCTTTTGAATCGCCTGCCGCAGACCACGCTGCGCCTGCACGGCGGCCTGCTGTCGGTCTGGCCGTTCGCCTACGACGAAGCCAAGCGCGCCTGGGAGAGCGAGCGCGCCGCCGCCCTGGCCGAGCACTCGCAGGCGCGAGCCGAGGTCAAAAAAGCCACCGCTCGCTTGACCGCGGCCCGCCACACCGCAGCCGAAAGCGAGAGCAGTCGACGGACCAGCCGGCGCATGCGCAGCCGTCATGACTCCGACGCGCGGAGCATCGGCGCGAAGAACCTGGCCGCCTGGGCCGAGGCTCGCGCCAGTCGCCAGGTCGCGGTGCAGCGGGCCGTGCTGGAGCGCGCGCAGCAGGCCGTGCCGAGCATCGAGCGCGATCGCACACTGTCGCACCGCATCCTCGCCCAGCTTTCGCCCAGTCCTTCGCCCGTCGTGTTTCGCCTGGCGGCCGAGACCATCGCGGCGCATGGCCGGGACGTGCTGCGCGGGGTCAGCCTGGTCGTTCGGCGCGACGATCGTCTGCGCATCGGGGGTCGCAACGGGGCGGGCAAGAGCACCCTGCTGCGCGCGCTCTTGGCTGGACACGAGGCGGCGCTGGCCTCGGGACAAATCCTGTACCTGCCGCAAGAGCTCGCGCCGAGCGAGACCGCCGAGCACCTGCGAGCCCTGCGCAGCCTCGATCGCCATGGCCGCGGAGAGGTCCTTACCCTGGTCGCCGCGCTAGGGACTCCTCCGGAACGGCTGCTCGCCTGTGCCCCCGAGACGGCAGCCGACCTGTCCCCCGGCGAGGCGCGCAAGCTGGCCCTGGCTCTGGCCCTGGGTCGCGGGGCGTATGCCCTGGTGCTCGACGAGCCGACCAACCACATGGACCTGCCGAGCATCGAGCGCTTGGAAGAGGCGCTGGCTGCCTATCGCGGGGCGCTCTTGCTGGTGACGCACGACGAGGCCCTGGCCGCTCGGCTCACCGAGCGAACCCTGCAGCTGGTCGACGGGGAAGTTCGCTAGGTTTCCGTCGCCGGGGCCGGGCTCTTTGGGCTCGGCACCATTCGTGCTTTACAGGCGAGGCGGCTCCGACTTATAACTCCGCCCACTTTTTCGAAATCAGCCTCGGAGGAACGTACGAAATGGGTTGCGAACAGGGCAGGGTGACTGCCAACCGAATTAGAACTTCTCACGGCAGGGAACACCTCGCCTCGGGATCGCCGCGCTGGGCCCCGAAAGTCGCGGCCAGCCTGGCGTCGCTGGTCGCGTTCATGTACGCGCAGCTAGCGCTGGCCAGCGGTGAAAAACACGTCAGCGAAGCGACGCTGGTCCTGCCTGACCTGTCGTCGGTGCAGTTCCTGGGCATGAGCGGCAAGATGCTGCTCATGGCCGGTCTTGGCGTCTGTGCTCTGGCCTTGGGCTTTGGCTTGATGATCTACAACCAGCTCAAGAACATGCCGGTGCATCGCTCGATGCGCGAGATCTCGGAGCTGATCTACGAGACCTGCAAGACCTACCTGGTCACGCAGGGCCGCTTCATCATGATCCTGTGGGTGTTCATCGCGGTGATCATGGCCGCGTACTTCATGAACGCGCTGGCCGATCTGCCCAGCGGCGAGCGCATCATGCGCGTCGTCATCATCCTGATCTTCTCGCTGGTCGGCATCGCCGGCAGCTACGGCGTGGCCTGGTTCGGCATCCGCGTGAACACCTTCGCCAACTCGCGCGCCGCCTTCGCCAGCCTCGGTGGCAAGCCGTTCCCGACCTATGCCATTCCGCTCAAGGCCGGTATGAGCATCGGCATGCTGCTCATCGCCACCGAGCTTCTGATGATGCTCGCCATCCTGCTCTTCATCCCGCGCGAGTACGCCGGCCCCTGCTTCATCGGCTTCGCCATCGGCGAGTCGCTGGGTGCGGCGGCGCTGCGCATCGCCGGCGGCATCTTCACCAAGATCGCCGACATCGGCTC
>DAORCZ010001294.1:0-2368 GCA_035345735.1 Pseudomonadota bacterium
CGTTTGTAGGGACATGTGTTTTCATGCCGCGGTTAATAGGGTTATTTCAGGGACGGAGGCAGGAAATTTTGGGTCCCGTCGAGAGCCCTTAATCGGCGGGGCGCCAATTCAGCCCTAACGCATATGCGCGACAGCTCAGCTGTCCGGCCGCAGCGGGGGGCGCGGCCCAACGAATCTCCCAGAGCCAAACGTTGAGCCCGACTCTGACCCAGCGCTGGCCGCAGCGCACTAGATGTCGTCGTTGTCGTCGTCGTCTTCGCTGTCGTCGTCGTCGAGGACTGGGTTGCGTCGGGCAATGATGGCTTCCATCAGGCGCAGGTCGGGGATGTGCTCGGGGTATTGAAACCCGATGTAGCTCACACCCCAGCGCGTCGCCACGCTCATGACTTCGTGAAAGGTATGGATTTCGCCGCGCAGCTTGTCGGCAGTCTGATTCCAAAAGGCAAAGAGGCCCCAGGCCAAGGCATTGCGGAAGATGCCGATCTTGCCTTTGCTCAGCGAGTCATTGTGATGGGCAACGGCTTCCAGCAGGGCCATGACGTTCATGGTGGTTGCCGAGGGGCCGGCGCCAGTCGGGGCTAGGTTGTCGCGGGCGCTCTGAGACCATTCGCCAGTTTCGTTGATCGTGTAGTGCGTGCCACGCGACTTCATGACCTTCTTGAGGCGCTCGTCATCCTTGCGGAAGAACCGCTGGCTCTTTAAATCGCCATAGATGTAGCGAGAGAGCATCGAATAGTCCGCCAAGGCGGAGACCATCTCAGACACCGGGCGCAGGTGGTTTTTCTGGTAGGTGAGTGCCGAGATGATGCTCTGTTTGTGCAGGCCGTGCGTGCCGCCAATGAGGAGCGGCCGATAGTACCACCAGTAGCGACCGCTCTCGCTGTCGACACGATCGACGCCCGCCTGCGCATACTTGCCCTTCTTGTCACGGTGATAGTCCAGCACCTGCGAGACGAATTCCTGCAGCTTCTCTTTGTAGGCCGTGCTGCTCACCACATCGCGGGCCAGGGCTTGCTCCTGCCGGCGGTGGGGCAGCGACATCACCTCGCCGATGGCCGCGATGGCCAGCGTTTCATAGTCGGGGAAGCGCTTGTTCTGTGATTCCTGCCAGAAGCCAGTGATGATGTTGAGCTCAGACGGCTTGCGCGGCGCGTCGCACCAGCGCTTGAGCACCTCGGCCAGCTGCACCTCGTCCACGTGCTGCTGGTGGTCTTGATAGCTCTGGGTCGCCTTCAGCTTGGTCAGCAGTTTCGCGGCCGAGTAGTACTTGATGTAACGCACCAAGCCATTGGTATGAGCGTAGATTCGGCCATCCTCCTCGATGGTGATCTTTGGGCGGGCCACCGCGCAGGATGCCCCGAGCTGCCCGGGCACAGCCAGAAGCGCGCTGGGCATGGCGCTGCTGGGGAGGTGCCCCATCGCACAAGCTGCTGCTTGATCGGCTTCGTCTTCCAGCGCGACGTCGAGCTCGATGCGCAGGCCGGCTGCCTCGTCTCGGGTGTGGCCACGCAGCGCCGCCCGTCGGGCCTGCACCACGTGCGCCAGCTCGTGCGCTAGCAGAGCGGCAAAGGCTGGGTCTCCTGGCTGCCAGCATCGCTGGGCGAACAGCACATGACGGCCCCAGCACAGCGCAGAGAGGCCGGCCGGATCGAGAGCAGCCCAAGGCCGTATTCTGACGTCTGAGAAGTCGGTCTGGAAAAGGTGCTCCATCGCTTGGCGCAGTGAAGCGGGTAACGCGTCTCCCTGCCTCAGGTCTGCTGCTTGGCTGGCCCACTGCCACAGTCCGGGCACGGACCCCAGATCAAAGCTCATATCGCCCCCCCCCGAATGTAAGACGGAAATTGTCTCGGGGCAGGCGGACGCATGTCAAGCAGTTGTCTGCCTGACCGATCTCCTCCCTGCACCGCAGCCCGTTTTCAGTGGGCAGATCGTGATCCGGGCAGAGATCGGCCTTCCCGACGAGCAGCGTATTCGCCCGACCTCGACGAAGTCTCTATAGCGCCGCCTGCGAACCCGGCTTCTCTCATGTGCTATCCGACACTCGCTGATCTGCGTTTGCGGCGATGAGTCTGATTCGATTCATCTTGCAATGCGCTGCGAGCCCATAGAGTTGCGCATTCTGGCTGACCCGCTCGGTCGCTTGCTCCTGCGTGCACACACGAACGTAGCCGACGACGGTCTCGGTGGCGTTTGTAGGGACATGTGTTTTCATGCCGCGGTTAATAGGGTTATTTCAGGGACGCCTGACCCAATTAAACCCCTCCGTGAAGCACCCACAAAACACACAACGGAGGGAGAGGTCATGGAACAGAAGAGTCGTCCCGCGGCGCGGAATGCGCGGAACGGATCGCAGGAATTCCGCGGCAAT
>DAORCZ010001295.1:0-2367 GCA_035345735.1 Pseudomonadota bacterium
TCTTGGCCTGCCCCACATCCCCCCCCGGCAGGAACAGGTTGCTGGGCTTGAGGTCGCGATGAATGATGCCGCGATCGTGGGCGGTGGCGAGCGACTGGGCGACGCGCAGAAGCAGGCGCAGGCTGTCGGTCAGCGACAGGGGACCGCGCTGCAGGTGCTGGGCGAGGTCGTGGCCGGCCAGCCACTCCATGACCAGGTAGCGCAGACCGTCGGGGGTCTGGCCGTGGCTGATGTGCGAAACGATGCCGGGGTGGCGAAGCTCGGCGAGCAGCAGGGCCTCGCGCTGGAAGCGCTCAAGCTCTTCGGGGTGGCCGCCGTCCTGCAAGAGCTTGAGGGCCACGGGCGTGCCGCTGTACTGATCGGTGGCCTGGTAGACCGTCCCCATGCCTCCTTGGCCAGCCAGGCGGGCAATCAGAAAGCGATTCCCGAACAAGCTACCGGGAGGCAGCGACGGAGTCCCCATAGCTTGTCAGTATGCCGAACGGGGGCGCGGATTTACAGCGCCGACGGAGCATCGACGGAGCATCGACGGAGCATGGCCCGCGCATGGCCCGCGCATGGCCCGCGCATGCACGGAGTGGGGAGAGATCGCGCAAGGCCAGCGGTCCTTCGCCAGAGCCTGAGCGCCCCGGGGGCCGGATTCAGAGGCACTACGACGACGTGAAGCCCGAGCGGCCTACGGCTGATAGCGCAAGAGGGTGCTGTAGTCCCCGGCAATCCATACGTCGTTGCCGGCCAGTACCAGCACCCGATTCAGGTGGCGCAGGCTGCTGCTCTGCACCGTCGACCAGCTGGTCCCCTGGCGGTGAATCAGGCCCCCGCGAATGCCGACAGCCCAGACATCAGCGCCGCTGGTGCCGTGGATGCTCATGATCGTGGACGGCGCGCCAGCCGGCAGCGTGCGCAGCACAAACGAGGAGCCCACGAGCTCTTGCACCGTGCTGCTATTGCCCACGGCAAAGACCTCGGTCGGGCTCGCGGCCCACACGTCGAGCAGCGAGCCGCCCCCGCTCAGGCTGACGGAGGGCCAGCTGGTGCCGTTTGCGCTGCGCCACGCCAGCGGGGTGCCAGCACCGCCAGTGCCGTACCCCACCACCCAGAGATCTTTGCTGCTTGTCCCCGAGAGCGCGGTGAGAAACACCGATGTCGTCAGCGTGGTGGAGGTCCACATGGCACCGTCCCAGTGAAAGACGTAGGCGGTGTACGTGCTGTTCGTCGAGTTGTAGTAGCTGGCCGGCACATAGATGTCGCTGCTCGACGTGCCCCAGATGCTCTGTGGATAGTAGCTGCTGCCGAGAGCGTACTGGTTCATAAAGCGGCTGCCGTCCCAGCGCAGGATGGCACCTGAGCCGGCGCTCCACAGCTCGCCGGTCGAGCTACACCACAGACTGGCCAGCGAATTTCCCGTGCCCGAGTTTAGGCTGCGGACGCGGTGGCCATCCCAGCGCAGCAAGAGCCCGCTGTCGCCGCCCGCCCAGACCTCGCTGGGACGCGAGGCGCACAGCGAGCGCAGCGGCAGCCTGATGGCAGGCGGGTTGCTGCGGCTCCACTTAAGGCCGTCCCAGTGATATAGGGCCGCCGAGTCCGCCGCGTCGTTGTAGCCGCCCACCGCCCAGGCGTCGTTGGGACCGCTCGCCCACACCGCCGACAGGTAAGGCAGGCTCTGGCCGGGCGCGGCGTCAATCCACGTGATGCCATTTGAGTGCTCAATCGTCCCTGACCCAATGAGCGATGTGCTGCTCCAAGTCCCTGAGACCGACCACATATCGTTTGCTCCACTTCCGCCCAGGCCGCGAGCGACATAGCCCGTCGGTCGGGTGATCTGCGCCCAGGTTCCGCCGCTGCGCCGAAAGCTCGTGTTGCCGGCTACCCACAGGTCGCCGCCGTTGCCCGCGCGCACCGCGTAAAGGTCACTGGAATAGGCGAACGTCTGCTTGCTCAGCCCGCCCCCCTGCACCCGCAGGATCACCCCCATGGCGCCGACGATGTAGATCTCATCCGGGGCCGCGCCGCCGATCGCGTTGAGGGTGGTCGTCACCCCGCTATCGACGCTGCTCCAGCGCGTGCCGTCGTAGTGCAGCACCTTCCCTTGCTCGCCGGCCGCCCAGACATCGCTGCCGCTCGTCCCAAACACCGCATTGAGCCCACTCGTTAGCCCCGCGCTACTCGCCGCCCAGCGCGTGCCGTCGTAGTGCAGGAGCGTGCCCTTGCTCCCCACCGCCCACACATCCTGCCCACTTGCCCCCCACACGCCATTGAGATCCTCGTTCGTCACCGCCTGCCCCCCGTTCCAGGCGGTGCCGTCGAAGTGAAGGATGGTCCCGCGCGCCCCCACGGCCCACACGTCGGTTGCGGAGGAACCCCAGA
>DAORCZ010001296.1:0-2366 GCA_035345735.1 Pseudomonadota bacterium
CGCTGGCGAGCATTCGTCGCACCAGCACCATGGTCGACGGTCGCCTCAAGGTCGTCGTCCAGGGCCTGTGCCGAGTCGAAGCCGCCCGCTACCTCAGCGAGGTGCCGTTCTTTCAGATCGTGCCGCGCGCACTGGACCGCAGCGGTGACGTGCCAAACAGCGACGGGGCGCTGCGTCCGCATGAGCAGACAGCGCTCATTCGCGAGATTCAAGAAGACCTCGCGCGCTACACCGCCGCGGGCAAGCTGACGACGGCGCCGGGCCTGGTTGACCTCGCCCGCGATGTCGAGCCGGATCGTGCGGATCTGCTGTCGGACCTTCTGTGCGGCAACCTGTCTTTGGCCCCAGCGGAAGCGCAGCGACTGCTGGAAGAACACGATCCGCTTCGCCGCCTGCGCGTCGTCGCTGAGCACCTGCGCAAAGAGGTGATGCTGCTGGATCTGCAGGCCGGCATCCGGGCGCGTACCCGCGATGTGCTGTCGCGGGCCCAGCGCGAGCACTACCTGCGCGAGCAGCTACGCCAGATCCAAAACGAGCTTGCCGGCGACGGTGGCGACGATCTGTGGAGCCTGCGCGATCAGCTGCAGCGGTCTGGCTTGTCCGCCGAGGCACGCCAGGAGGCCGATCGACAGCTTCGCCGCCTGGAGTCGTTGCCGACGGGCAGCCCGGAGTCGCAGGTCATCCGCGCCCACCTCGAGTGGCTGGCCGAACTGCCCTGGCAGGTGGGCAGCGAAGATCACTTTGATCTGCTTGAGACCCGCCGCGTCCTCGATGAGGACCACCACGGTCTCGACGCCGTGAAAGAGCGCGTGCTGGAGTTCCTCAGCGTCATCCGGCTGCGTCAGCGAGTCACGGCGCGCGACGCGGACTCCCGAGCCGCCGGGCAGATCCTGTGTTTTTCGGGACCGCCTGGCGTTGGTAAGACCTCGCTCGGCCGCTCGATCGCCCGTGCCTTGGGCCGCCGCTTCGTACGCGTCATGCTGGGCGGCGTGCGCGACGACGCCGAGATCCGGGGGCATCGCCGAACCTACGTCGGGGCCATGCCAGGACGGCTGCTGCAGGGCATCCGCCAGGCGGGAACCCGCAATCCCGTCGTCCTGCTCGACGAGATCGACAAGCTGGTGGCCGACTCGCACGGGGATCCAGCCGCCGCCCTGCTTGAGGTTCTGGATCCCGAGCAAAACCACAGTTTCCGCGATCACTACCTGGGCGTGCCGTTCAGCCTCTCCGACGTGCTGTTCATCGCCACCGCCAACGACATCGAACGCCTAGCGCCGGCGCTGCGCGACCGTCTGGAGATCCTGACGCTGTCCGGCTACACCGAAGAAGAGAAGCTGGCGATTGCCGCCCGCCACATCGTGCCGCGTGGGCTGGCAGCGGCCGGGCTGTCGCCGAGCTATCCGGTGTCGTTTACCAAAAAAGCGCTGCATCGCCTGATCGTTGGCTACACCTGCGAGGCCGGCGTGCGCGGACTGGAACGCCAGATTGGCGCCGTGTGCCGCAAAATTGCCCACAGCATCGTCGCGCGCGAGGACGCCCTGGCCGCACTCAGCACCCTGCCGGGGATCCATCGCCCGACGGTGTTGCCCGCTGTGCCGCAGAGCATCGTCGTCAGCGAGCGCGCGCTAGAGCGCTATCTTGGACCCGCCCGGCGCCCGATGGGCCTGGCTCCGCTTTCACCTGGCGTGAGCCGTCGCGTTGCCGACAGCGAGCGCATCGGAACCGCGATTGGCCTGGCCTGGACGCCGGTCGGAGGGGAGGTGCTGGAGGTCGAGTCACAGTGCATGCCCGGCCGCGGCGAGCTGCGCCTGACCGGACAGCTTGGCGAAGTCATGCGCGAATCAGCGCAGACCGCGCTGTCCTATGCCCGGGCTCACGTCGCAGCGCTGGGCAGAGAAGATCCCAGCCGAAGTGGCCAAGAAATTCACATCCACGTGCCGGGCGGTGCGGTCCCTAAAGACGGACCTTCGGCAGGTGTGACCTTGGCCGTGGCGCTGGTGTCGCTCTTGACCTCGCAGCCGCTGCGCGCGGACCTCGCGATGACTGGTGAAGTCACGCTGCGGGGGCGGGTGCTCGCCGTCGGTGGCATTAAAGAGAAGCTGCTGGCGGCCCGCCGTACGGGCATACGCGAAGTCATCCTGCCGCGCGCCAATGAAGCCGATCTGCGCTCACTGCCGCGTCCGCTACTCCGCGCGTTGACCTTGCATCTCGTCGACGACATGCGCGAGGTCTTGGCCATCGCGCTGCCGCAGGCGCCGGCTACACACGCGGGCTCGCTCGACAATTCCGTGGCATAGTAGGTTCGCTCGCGCGGGAGCCGCATCGCTTTCCCCGCTCGGTCTTGCCCATGCCACATATCGAAGCCG
>DAORCZ010001297.1:0-2364 GCA_035345735.1 Pseudomonadota bacterium
GGTGCTGCTTGCTCACTGGGGGCTCGCAGCTGGGCAACCAGGCGCCTGATTTTGCGGGGCTTGTCTGGCCAATGTCAGACAGCCGGCGGTATCGGCGTATAGGGATTCGTTGACGGGCCGAGGGGCTCGCACCTACGGTGAGCGAATGCAGGCGCTGGGCGAGACGGAGACGCTGCAAGTTGTTTATGAGTCGGAGCCGCGGGAGCATGGGCTGGCGGCGGCGGCGCTGCCGGAGCTGTCGCGGGGGTTTCTGCGGGCGCAGCTGGGGGAGTTGCTGAAGACAGCGCAGGACGTCGATGCGCTGGCGGTTGATTACTTCCCGACGGTCAGCAAGCGGTTTGCGGCGGGGATGGAGCGGGGGCTGCGGGAGGATCTGCTGCTTTCGCAGGTGCCTCCGCATGAGCTGTACAAGGCGCTGCGTGAGGTGTTTGGCGACAAGGTGGCGCAGCCGGAGGCGCTGGGGGCGCAGGCGGTGCGGCCGAATCCGTATCGCGGCCTGCTGGTGTTTGGCGTGAAGGATGCGCCGCTGTTTTTTGGGCGGCGGGAAAAAACGTTGGAGCTGCGGCGGATGTTGATCGCGGCGACGCAGCCAGCGGGGGGCGCGACGACTTCAGGGGCGCGGCTTTTGGCGGTGGTCGGTGCTTCGGGTAGCGGGAAATCATCGCTGGTGCAGGCGGGGCTGCTGGCGGACTTGGCGCGCAATCCGGAGCCGACGCGGGCCTACGTGGCGGCGGTGATGCGACCGCAGGGGGAGCCGCTGCGCTCGCTGGCCAAGGTGCTGGTGCGGATGTTTGCGCCGGAGCTTTCGGCGTCGCTGGCTAGGTTTGAGGAAGAGGTCTCTGCGGTGGCGCGCAAGCTAGGCCAAGGTGGGCGGGCGCTGCGGGATTACCTGTCTCTGGTGCTGCGTGACGAGCGGGGGCGCTTGCTGCTGGTCGTCGATCAGCTGGAGGAGCTGTACACCGTCGAGACCGATGCCGCGAAGGGCGAGCGGCGGGCCTTTGTCGAGACGCTGCTCGATGCGGCGACGGCGGACAGTGCGCGACTTGATGTCGTGGTGACGCTGCGCAGCGATGCGCTGGAGCGGACGGCGGAAGATCCGGCGCTACAGCAGGCGGTGACGGCGAACGGGCGGGCGCTGCTGCTAGGCTCGCTCGACGGTGCGGAGCTGGCCGAAGCGGTGCGCGGGCCGGCGGTACTGGCGGGGCGTCCGCTGCCCCCGGATGCGGTGGCGCTGCTCGTCGGCGAGGCGGTGGGACAGCCGGGCGCGCTGCCGCTGTTGCAGTTCGCGTTACAGAAGCTGTGGGCGGCCCAGGATGCCGCGCCCGAGAGGCCGATCGCGGATCTTCTGCAAGAGCTAGGCGGTGTCGGCGGTGCGCTGGCAAAGGAGGCCGAGGCGCTCTATCTGGGCCTCAACCCGGCGGCGGATTCGTCGAAGCCTTCGCAGCCCGAGCCTGCCGCCAATGCGGCGCAGCGGCGCATCCGGCGGGCCTGCGTGCGGCTGCTGCAAGTGCGCGAAGGGCAGATCGTCGGCCGCTTGCGACCGTCGCTGCGTGAGCTGGTCGGCGAAGGCGAGAAGGTGGCTGATGTTCGCGCCACGCTGGCCCGCTTCATCGAGCAGCGCTTGCTGGTCGTCGCCGGCGATGCCGAGGACGCGCGGGTCGAGATCGGTCACGAGTGGCTAGCAAGACACTGGCCTCGGCTCGCCACTTGGCTGAAGGAGGCGGAGCAGCATCTCCCGCTTTTGCTACGGCTGTCCGAGGCCGCGCAGAGGTGGCAGCGACAGGGGCGCCGAAGCTGGCTGCTCTGGCGCGGCGATGACCTGGCCGAGCTACGCCGGAACCTGCCCGCCCTCGACGCAAGCGGCAGCCTTAGCGACCGAGAGCAAACCTTCGCGCGGGCCTGCATCGCCGGACAACAACGGCGCCAAGTCGTCGCGCTGGGGGCAGTGCTCGCCCTGCTGGCGGTCACAGTGGGCGTCAGCGCCCTGGCGCTTTACGCCAAAGAACAGACCAAGGTCGCACAGCAGCGACTGCAGCAAGCGGTCAGCGTCGCTGATCGCGTGGTGTTTTCGATTGATCGGCGGCTCGCGGGTGTGCCGGGGATGGCGGACATCCGAAAGTCGATCCTCGCCGAGGCGATGTCGATGCTGGATGAGCTGCGCAAAGCAGCTGACGCAGGTAGCGACCTGGGCCTCTTGCGCACGCGCATGGCAGGTCACCTCCAGCGTGGCGACCTCGCTCAGACTCACGACAACCTGACCTTGGCCCGCAGTGAATATCAACAAGGCCTGGCTCTCGCGGAAGACCTCCTGCGGCGCCAGCCCACCGATGCCCAGGCCCAGCGCGACCTGTCCATCAGCCTGGA
>DAORCZ010001298.1:0-2364 GCA_035345735.1 Pseudomonadota bacterium
GTCAGCGCCGATCTCTGTCACCCAAGCACCCCAGTTTCCACGGACGGGCCTCTTTCGCTTCGCCGATGCCGAGCTACGCACGCCACTGTCCTATATCGGGGAGGTGGCGACTGGCCGCGGCAAGCAGAGGCGCAGACGCGGCATTCAAGTCGTACCCCTGGTCCCCCCTGGCTGGCAGCCAACCCACCCAGTCCCCGCGTGGGAGATCAGTCTGGGCAGGGTCAGTGAGCTCATTCCTGCACCGAGCAGACCGATCCGACCCTGCCACGAAGCGGCCCGGCTAATTGAGACCGAATGGCCAGCCACCGAAGCTCGCACGATCCTGCAGCAGGCGGAGGAGCGGCATCACTTGACCACTCTCCCAGATGCGCCACTCTTGACCTGTCGGGTGGCCCCGCTCGCTCAGGCCCGCTCTCGACTGCAGCGAGCACTGGTTTTTTCGGGGCAGTCGATCGCGGCCCTCTGGTGTGCGCTGCTGCTCTGGCTGTATGGCCGCGTGCTGTGGGATCGTCGTCGGACAGCCTAACTGCGACCGCGATGTCACGATGGAAAACGGAAGATGAACAGAGCGGTTCGAGTTGCTTCCTGGGCCTTAGGCGGCTACGGGTCTCTGCTTCAGCAAGGGCTCGCACGCCCGAGCTGCCGGCTGGCGCTGGCGGGCGTTTGTCTTGCGGCTCTGCTGACCGCGAGCCCGACAATCTGGGCCTCGAATCAGCTGCTGGAGGTCGACGTCCTGGGGTTCACGCCAGATGGCCGCTGGTTTCTATACGTTCAGCATGAGTCCCAAAGACCAGACTCTCTCATTCGCTTGGATGTGCGAACCACGCAGCCTGTGCCTGTCTATGGCAACGAATCGCTCATAGATGGGGAGGCGGAGAAACGTCAGCACGCAGAGCGCGAGTTTGTGGCCCAAAATTCCCCACGATGCGTTGGCGGGCTCGGCTCTCCGGACGGTCGCAGCCAGCTACGAGTCCGAATATGGGGCGGCGACGGCACGAGCCACACCATCTTTGGACAGTGGGAGAAACAGCACTTTCAATTCGGCATCTCGGGCAAGAAGAACGAGGATGATTTGTATCTGGCGCCCTGGATGGTGCTGCACGGATTCCTGCAAGCTGAAGGGCGCGAGACTCGCCTGTTCCGCTGGGGAACCCGCGGCGAGTGGGGCCTGAGCGGGAAACTGTCTCCTTGCTGGTCTGCCGATGGACGCCGCGTAGCCCTGCTCTTTGCCCGCGGGGGATCTGGCATGCGCGACTGGGGCTCGGTCGAAGCGATCTTCCGCCCAACGCGCGGGCCACGCATCCAGGTTCTGCTGCCCGGACAAGGGACACCGCCGCTTACCGAGGTCATCGCGCAGCTAGAAGCACAAGGCTTCCTCTTGTCCTCGGTTGCGAAGGCCCCGGTGCGACGCTCCTCGCGTACGGTCGTGCAATACGGGGAGGGCTTCGAAGACGTGGCACGCCGCCTAGCGAGACAGCTTGGCGATGGCCGTGCGCTAGAGAAGCTCCCCCATGTCGAGAACTTTGACCTGGTCATCCGTCTCGGAGCGGCGATGCCCTCGCTGCGGCCGTGACGGAGCGTGGCTGAGCTCTTGTCTCGACTTCCTCTCGCCGTGCTGCTGCTCAGCGCTACGATGGCATCTGCGGCACCGCCGGTCGCACCGCCTTTGGTGACTTCCTTGTCGGCAGCCGACTGCCAAGCGTGCCATCCCAAGATCGTGGCTGAATGGAGTCAATCTCGTCATGCTCATGCAGCGACCAACGATCTCTTTCGCAGCGCGTTTCGTCGCGATCCGCTCGACTGGTGCTTGCGCTGCCATGCGCCGCTGCCCGCACAAGCGGCGAGCTTTCGACAGGCTAGTACATCGTCGGGGGGCGCCGATAACCTGGTTGCCCAGGGGGTAAACTGCGCGGTCTGTCATCTTCGCGACGGACAGATCCTGACCGCGCGACCTGTGACGGAAAGAGGTCAGCGCGCCCATCCGCTGCGCCAGGTTCCGCAGCTGCAGACAGCGGAGTTTTGCGCGGTCTGCCATCAGGCGAACTGGCCGCGCACGGTGCGGCCGTTGGTGCTCTCGGAAGTGCCGATGCAGGACACCCTGGCCGAGTTTCGACGGGCTGGCATCCAGGAGCGCACATGTCAGGACTGCCACATGCCGGGCCGCTCGCATCGCTTCCCCGGCGGACACGACGCCAACTGGCTGCGTCAGACCGTCTCGCTGCGGGTCACCCGCGATCGCGCTCAACATCTATCACGCGCGCATGCTCCTGGTGGATGCGGCGGTGCGGGCCCGCGAAGGCGAGGCGCGCTTTCGCCGCCTCTTCGACGACAACCCTGCCGCGACTGTCATCTTCACGGGAGACG
>DAORCZ010001299.1:0-2360 GCA_035345735.1 Pseudomonadota bacterium
GCTAGAGCGCGTTCTGCGAAGCGCCCTGATCGAACCAGCTCTTGATGTCGGTGATCTCGCCGGTGGGGGCGCCCCAAAGCTCGGCGGGGGTGATGTCGCGCAGGCCCCAGGTCTGCGCCCGGCCGCGGGTCAGCACAAACGCTTCGTTGCCCAGACGCCCCAGGACCGCGGGGGCCATCGCGTCCTGCTCGTCATCCATGCCGTAATCGTCGTTGCTGTTGAAGCCGGAGCCATCGAAGCCCGGAGCGCTCGGCACGGACGGCGAAGGCGCGGGAAGCTGGGCTCGCTCCTGGACGCGGGGCAGATCACTGACGTCGACCTCGACGAGCCCGCGTTCGCAAGACAGCACCAAGCGGTGATCGACGACGCGGCGCTCGACGAGCAGGATGTTGCCGAGCGGCGAGGCGTAGATCGGCAGCCAACCTTCCAAGTGCCCGGTTCGCGCGATGTCGGCGTAGGTCATGAGGTACAGCCGATGATCGTGCAGACGACGGGCGAGCAGGCCGACCGAGACCGGCACGACTTCGACCACGCCATAGTCATGCAGCGCGACAATCTGCGATCCGCCCTGCAGCCAGGTGCCAGGCTGATGCGGCGTACAGCCGAAGAACACGCTGGTGCCGCCAGCGCTGCGAATGAAGCGACCGATGACGGCGCCGACGTCGAGTGCATTGCCGGGGTGGGCCAAGCGGCGATCACCGTTGAGCACGATGAAGTCATCCCGCAGCGCGTGGATGCTGTCGAAATGAAAGAGCCGCTGCGGCACATCCGCTGAGTCGGGCCAGCGCAGCGCCAGCTTTTCGCCGACTCGCATCGTCGATTGATCTAGCTGCTTCAGATCCTCGGGGATCGCCAGGTAGATGCGACCCTGCGAGTTCAGGGCGACGAACAGCAGACCGCGCGGGGTGAGTCCGGCCTGCCGCAGCGCGCCCAGGGCGTGGATCAGTCCGAAGGTGTCTGAGTAACTCTCGATGCGCATGACGGTCCCCCTCTACGGGCGATTTACCAGGGTGAAGCAGACGAAAGAGCGCGCAGGTTGCGGGCGGTGGTTCATTCGACGGCTCCGTTTTTCCTCAGGCGTAGACGCTGGATGGCGTCGGCCTCGACCTCGCTCCGTTCGAAGCGCAGGCGGGCGTAGCGCAGGTTCTGCCAGGCCTCCTGCTGGTTGCTGTAAAAGGGGCTGTCGCGACGGCCGTCGTTGCCGAGGGTGAAGTTGACCTCGGCCTGGGGCTGACCGCGTTCGTCAAAGTGCACGACCATGCGATACAGCGAGCCATCGTGTGAGGCCGAGACCGGGACCGGCTTGCCGCTGTCATCGGCGAGCGCCGACGAAGAGACGTTGACGGTGCCGACCGAGCCGTCGACCGGGATGCTGCCGCCGTGGAAGTCCCCACCGAGCAGGTGATCGAAGCGCGCGACGTGCAGATCGCGCCAAGCAAAGCCGGTGGCAGTCTCGGGCGGGGCCCCAGGGAAGCGCGTGCGCAGCCAGTCGTGGGCATCGGCCAGCCCGGACAGCAGGATCGCCGACTTGTTGCCCTGCAAGACGCCAGTTGCGCCGGGGACATCACGCAGCGCCAAGCGCAGCGGCTTGTAGGCAAAGGCCGGCTCGGCCCCCCAGATGCGGGCCATAAACGGCCCGTAGTCATCGCCAACCGCGCGCTCGGTGGCGAAGTGCGCGTAGGCAAAAAAGATCGCCGCTTCCGTCGAGTTGCGCAGCATGCGGCGATCCCATTTTTCAAGCCGCGCGGCGAGCGCGATGAGATCGCTGCGTCCCTTGTACGGGTCGAGCGCCGGATCGCTGCCAATGGCGCGCACCGCCGCAAACAGCGGAGGCAAGAGATCGTCGGCGACCTGGCTGTAGGCATCGGCCTGCAGCGCCTTCATATCGTCGGCGCTGATGCGCCCGGACTTTTCGCGGATCAGGCGGCGTAGCTCGCTCTCGATGCGCGCAGCACGATCGCCGGGGTCGTAGAAGTTGCCGTAGTAGAACGGGTCGTTATCGACGCGGCCATCGCCGGTGAAACCCCAGGGATCGTTGTTGGCGCTGCACAGGTAGCCGCGCTCGGGATTGAGCGCACTTGGCAGTTCGGCATCGCCGAGGAGCTGGCCCGTCCACAGCGTCCGCGCGTCGTGGCCATCCATGATCATCCAGGGCGTGGTGCCGGACTTCACGCCGGGGCGGCTGGGGACGTTGGCGTGGACGCGATAGCGAATGCTGGTCTGGTCGGCGGCGATCAGGTTCACGGCACCGACGTCTAGCTGCTGCGCGGCGGCGTCCCACTGATCAAGGCTCGTGGCTTGATCCAGGCTCAGGTACATGCGCGCCTCGCGCGTGGCGGCCTGCCCGGTCCAGCGCAGGA
>DAORCZ010001300.1:0-2356 GCA_035345735.1 Pseudomonadota bacterium
AGTTCGATCTGACGGGCAGCGTGAACATCGATGTCAGCAAAGGCGTGGACTGGCCACCGAAGGGCGGAGGCGATGACTCCAGCGTCGGCGCACCCGTGCCGATGGATGCAGCGTCGAGCCCGGGCAATCAGCCGCGCCCACCTTTGACTCCGCCCAAGTCAGTCAGCAGCACCCCGACTCCGTCGAATGCGCCCGCGGTGCCACTCCCGGGGACGCCGGGCTCGGGGCCGGCCGCTGTCCCGCCGCGCCTGCACTCGACGCTGGTGAGTAACCCCGGTGCCCCCCCAGCCGCTGCCCTGCCTGGTGCGGCGACCGGGGCCGGTGCGGGAGCAGCCACGGTGCCGATGTCGACCGTGACGCGCGACATGCTGGCAAAGCAGGCGCTACAGCCTGCCGCTCCGCCCCCCAAGGCCGTCGAAAAAGCGGGCGGCGGGGGCAAGCTGGTGGCGGTCGTCGCGGTCGTGGTTCTCTTGCTCTTGATCGCGGTGGCAGCGGCGCTGTTTGTTCTGCGAGCCAAAGGTGGCGCGCACTAGCCCCGTCGGCTAGGCCCGCCTGGCAGACAGCGCACCGCGTCCCGGCGCCGACGTCCGCCCCGCCCAGAAATGTCATGGGGTCCGGATGATGAGGCGTCGGACGGAGGCGTCTGCTCAGCCCAGCGTGCGGTTGTGGAAGCGCAGCAGCCCGCGGTTCGGTTCGTAGATCTCAAGAGCACTCAACCCGAACGGGGCCCAGGCGAGGTCCAGCGCGCGAGCCAGGGGCAGGCCCAGGAAGTGGGCCAAAAGAGCGCGCAGGGGACCGCCGTGGGCGAGGACGAGGGTGGGGGCTTCCCCGGCCAGGGCGGCCTGGAGGGTCGTTACCGCGCGGTTGGCGGCACGCTCGAAGCTCTCCCCCCCGGGTGGCGCGGCTCGTACGGGGTCTGCGAAAAAGGCTTGGGTGGCGATGGGCTCGGCTGCGCAAAGCTCGGCCCAGGGGCGGCCATCCCAGGCGCCGAAGTCCTGCTCCGCCAGGCTGGCGAGTACCTGCAAGGGCAGGCCCAGATCCTCGGCGTGGGCACTGCTGCGTTGCAGGGGTGAGCAGAGCACCCGCTTGAGGCCCAAGGCGTCAAGCTCGGCCTTCACGGCGGGCCAGCGCGCTTGGCCGGCGGGGGTCACGGGCAGATCACGGCGGCCCAGGGGGGCTCCGCCCTCGCTGGCTGCGGTGGGGCCGTGACGGAGAAGGTAGAGCGGCGTCATGGGGCAGCGTGCCCGGGGGCGGCTTCCTTCATCGGGCCACCCACACGAGTAGGGCAGCGGCCTCGCCGAGCATCGCCGTGGCGCCCAAGCAGTCGCCGCTGTGGCCGCCCAGTCGGATCTGGAGCCGCCAGGCCCAGACCAGGCTGGCCAGCAGGGAGGCGAGCAGCGCCAGCGGAACGCGGGGCAGGCCGAAGTACATGCCGAGGCCGGCGAGGAGGCAGGTCAGGCCGGTACTCCCCAGCCAGAGACCCAACGTGCCCTTCCGATGCACCTCTTTCGCCAGCCCCTCGGCTATCGGCGGGAGCAGCGCGAGGACGTGCACGATCGACCAGCGGCCCAGAGCCATGGCCAGCGGGAAGACCAGCAGGGCGCGATCGCCCAGAGAGACCAGCAGGGCAAAGCGCAGCAGCAGCGCGCAGACCAGGGCCATGCTGCCGTACGCGCCGATGCGACTGTCCTTCATGATCGCGAGGATCTTCTCGCGGGTGAAGCCGCCGCCCAGGCCATCCACGGCGTCGCTGAGGCCATCCTCGTGAAAGCCGCCGGTCAGGAGGAGACCTGCCGCCACCGAAAGGGCCGCCGCCACGGTGGGGGGCCATATCCGACTGGCGTAGTGGAACGCGGCCGCCGTGAAGAGGCCAACACAGGCGCCGACGACGGGAAACCACACCACCGCCCCCTGGAGTTCATCTCTTTCGGTGGGGCGGCCAGGCAGGGGAAGGCGGGTGAGGAAGCGGAACGCGGCGAGGAGGCTACGCATCAGGCCGGCTCGCTGTCGTCCGTGTGGTTCGTCGCCTGGGAGACGCCCGCCCCGCTGAAGGTCGCCATCTCGCGCATGACGGCGCAGGCGCTGCGAAGGATGGGCATCACCAGGGCCGCGCCGCTGCCTTCGCCCAGCCGCAGCCCCATATCGAGCACGGGCTCCGCTCCGAGGGAGGAGAGAAGCTTTGCGGCTCCTGGCTCGGCGCTGCGGTGGGCCCAGATGAGGAAGTCGCTCAGTCGGGGATCGAGCCGCAGCGCCAAAAGGGCCGCCGCTCCGGCGATGTAGCCATCCACGACGATGGCCCAGCCTCGGGCGGCACCCGCCAGCGCTCGTCGACCGCGTCGGGGTAGTCGCCGAGCGC
>DAORCZ010001301.1:0-2355 GCA_035345735.1 Pseudomonadota bacterium
CGACGCCGCGCTGTGTCACGATCCCGAGCTTGTACGCCGCGGCTACGAGAGCGGAGTCGCGATGGGAGGCGTGCTGCCCTCTGCCGACCTTGCCGAACGGCGCCGCGGTCCGGCCTTTGTCGTCTCGGCCTTGCGCGATCCCGGGGATGGACGGCAGGCGGGCGGCAAGCTGCAGGTCCTACAGCTGGTCAAAGGCTGGATCTCGGCCGATGGCGCCGCGCACTATCGCGTCTTCGACTTGGCCGGCGACCGAAAGAACGGGGCCAGCGTCGATGACGCCACGTGCGAGCCGCGCGGGCCGGGCGCCGACTCGCTGTGCGCCGTCTTCCGCGATGACGCCTTCGACCCCGCCCAGCCGGCCTTCTACTACGTGCGGGTTCTTGAAAACCCAAGCTGCCGCTGGAACGCCCACACCTGCAACGCCCTCCCGCCGACCGCACGGCCACCGGCCTGCACCGACCCCAGCGTCCCCCGCACCATCCAGGAGCGCGCCTGGACCTCGCCCATCTACTACTCACCGACGGCGAAACCCTAGGGATACAGTCAAATACGGACAGCCTTGGGCTGTATCCGTAAAACTGCGCAATGACCACAGTCCTGGCTGGCCGCTGGGGTCACTGCCGAGCACTCGGCAAGCGGGTGCTGGACAGGGCGCGGTCTGACCAACCTCAGGGCTGCTCATTGTCGCGCTATCTACGAGGCGCTGATATGGATTTGCTTCCGCTTATCGTGGTACGATTTATGTAGTTTTTGGCCAGATTATGACGCTCCCTCCACTGCTTTCGATCGTCCGGGCCTGGGCACCGGTCAGTGACCTGGGCGGTCGGGCGATGCGCTCACTCCGCCTGGAGAGTGATGGTGCGGACCGACGGAGCCGGCCATGAAGCTGCGCTTTTGGGGCGTGCGCGGATCGTTTCCCGTGCCGGGCAATCAGACCGCGCGCTACGGTGGCAACACCAGCTGCGTCGAGGTCCGCTGCGCCGACAACAGTCACCCCGATGCCCCGCGCTTGATCCTCGATGCCGGCACCGGCCTGCGCCGACTGGGCAAAGAGATGATGCAGAGCGAGTTTGCCGAGGGCACCGGCACGGCTCACCTCTTGGTCAGCCACACCCACTGGGATCACATCCAGGGCCTGCCGTTTTTCGCTCCGCTTTATCAAGCCGGCAACCGCTTCCATGTCTATGCCCGTCAGCGCGACGACACGCACCTGCGGACGGTGTTCGCGCTGCAGTCCGACAATCCCTATTTTCCCGTGCCGTTCGAAGCGGCGGCCGCCGATCTGGAGTTCACCGAGCTCTCCGACGACGCGCGCTTCAATATCGGCCCGGTCCAGGTGCGCTGCACGCGCCTGAATCACCCCTGGATCGCCATCGCCTTTCGGCTGGACTACGAGGGTGCCTCGGTCGCCTACGTCACCGACACGGCGCCGTTCCGCGACATCCTCATCGAGCAAAAGTTCATCCGTCAGCCCCCCAAGCCCGGCGATCCGCTGCACCCCGACGATGCCGCCAAGCTGAAGGCGATGCGCGACGGTGTGGTCCGGCTGTGTGAGGGCGCGCAGCTCGTCATCTACGACACCCAGTTCACGCCGACGGAGTACGCGCAGCGGCCGCACTGGGGACATAGCTGTCCGGAAGACGCGATCGAGATCGCTCGCGATGCCGGGGCGCAGGCGCTGATGCTGTTCCATCACGCCCCCGAGCGCACCGACGAGCAGCTGGACGAGATGCTGGCTCGCCATCGGGCGCAGCAGGCCGCCGAGGGCAGCAAGCTCGCGCTGTACGCCGCCTACGAAGGCATGGAGATCGACCTCTCCGCGTCGGGGCTGGGCGAAGTCCTGCCGGCCCCATCGACGCCGGTGCGCAGCGGCACGGCGATCTCTTCCAAGCCTCCGCGCATGCCGGTCTCGGCCGAAGAGGGTCGGGAAGCGCAGGGCACGGGCGCCGGCTCTGCCATGCCGCCGGTACCGACGCAGAAGGTGCCGCTGTGAAGGTCACCTTCTGGGGCGTGCGTGGATCGATCCCGTCACCCGGTCCCGAGACCGTGCGTTACGGGGGCAATACCAGCTGCGTCTCGATCACCACCCTGGAAGATGATCTGCTGATCCTCGATAGCGGCACTGGCATCGTCGGCCTCGGCCGACAGATCTTGCGGGGTGCCTTCGGTCGCGGGCAGGGCAGGGCGGCCATGCTGCTTTCGCACGCCCACTGGGATCACATCCAAGGCTTCCCCTTCTTCGGGCCGGTGTTCGTGCCCGGGAACCGCTTCGCGGTGTTTGGTCACGCGCGCAGCTCGAACATGCTCGAGAGCATCCTCGAAGGGCAGGTGAACCCGCACTTCTCGCCGCTGCAG
>DAORCZ010001302.1:0-2354 GCA_035345735.1 Pseudomonadota bacterium
AGCGACGCGGTGGAGCAGGCCCTGCAAGCGGTGGCGACGGATCCGGCCTCGGGCGGCTCTACCGCCGAAGATCCCCGACTGGCCGCGCTACGCGAGTGGGTGCAAAAGAGCACGCGCTTCTTTTCCGCCATCGCCTACGACTACGACGCCAAGCTGTACAAGCTGTACCTGTTTAAGCACCGGCCGGTGAGCTACTTCGAGGAGCTGGATCTGCTGGGCCGACTGCACGACCTGCCCGCGCTGGCGTACATCCGCAGTATGGAAGTTCCGTTCGACGCGCCCCAAGCCTGGCGCGAGGCGCTGTACTTCAAGCTCCGCTTCGCTGAGCTAACGCCTGACACCGTCGCGGCCGGCCGCTCAGGAGCGCGGCGCAAGCTCACCGAGATCCTGGCTTCTGACTATCGCCCGCATCCTCTGCTTTCGGCCCGCTTGCTTTCCGGCGTTCCCAAGCGGGACGCGCTCGTTGAAAGCCTGACCAAGCTGCTGGCCGATGTGCAGGTCGGAAGCGATCCCGTCATCAAGCTGGTTCCTCCGGCGCCCCCCAGCGCCGACGCCCCGGCCGACCAGCTACGCCGCGACTTCTTGGCCCTCGACTATGGCGTGAACGTGAACCTGCTCGACCCCGCGCAGATGCGCTTTCTGCAAGCGCAGCAGGCGACGGTGCTCCAGATTGCCGAAGCCCTGGGATGCCAGGAACAGGCCAAAGCCTGGCTGGGGCAAGTCGCCCGCTTCGACTGCTTCATAAGCTACCTCGGGCTCGGGCCCGACTCGGTGACCCTGTACTATCGCAGCACCACAATGCACCGTCGGAAGCCAGCGCCGCACTTTCGCCGCGGCTAGGTCCCTCTCCGCTGACCGCCGCGACCGGCCCTGCTGGCCCCCCTGCCCCAGCGCCATCGCAGCGCTTCGCGCCACGCCAGATGGCCATGCATTCTTAGTTCAGCCGCTCAGCCAGGCGCTGCGCAGCGCGGCTGACCACGGCCATGATCGTGAGCTGCGGGTTCACGGCGGGCGAAGTCGGGATGACGCTGCCGTCGCAGATGTAGAGGCCCGGCAGATCGTGCGCGGCCAGCTCGGGATTCACCACCGACGTGGTTGGCGACACCCCCATGCGCGCCGTGCCCAGCGGATGATAGGCGGTGAGATCGAACTGGCTTGGCCGCAGATCCAGCTGATGCAACCGGGCCAGGTCATCGGGGTGATGCAAGAGCTCAAAGCCATGCGCCGGGGTCAGCACCCGCTTGGCCCCGGCGGCGAAGAAGACGCGACACAGGACATCGATGCCGCGCTTGAGGCGCGTCACGTCGTGGGCCGTCAGGTCGTAGCGCACGAGCGGCCGACGGAACGGACCGGGGGCCACGCTGCCGCTCGCCGAGTCCTCCAGCATGAAGCCAAAGCACGCCAGGTGGGGATAGGCCTCCATGGTCTCGACGAAGCGACGCCCCACCATGGTCAGCTGCAGCGCCGACAGATCGACCGGCGTGGCGGCGCCTTCAAACAGCAGGCCCTGCTCGTGAAACTCTTCGATGGCGTAGCTCTGCGGGATCGACGGGGTGGTGGTGATCAGCTCAGGCATGATGGCGAAGATGCCCGCCGCCGGGTGGATGGTCAGGTGCTTGCCCAGAGCCTGCGATCGCGACAGCGCCCGACGAGCCTGCGGGTCGGACTGCAGGAAGACTGGCGTGTTCAGCGTGCCGCAGGCCATGACCACCGCGCGGGCGCGAACCCGGAAGCGGGGATGCCCGCTCTGGCTGCGATGCTGCGGATAGGCCGACTGCACCTCGACACCGACCACCCGGCCACCCTCGATGATCAGCCGCTCGGCACGCGCCCCGACGACAAGCTCGGCTCCGGCGCGCAGCGCCAGCGGCACATAACTTACGTTCGTCGAGCGCTTGGCATCCGTCGGGCAACCAAAGCAGCACAGCCCCTGACCGTCGCAGTCGGGAGCGTTGCGACGCAGCGCCCGGTGTCGCAGGCCCATGGCGTCCGCCCCCCGCGCCACCGCCGCCGCCACCGGCCCCAGCACCGCCGGCGGGCCGTAGTCGACGCCCAGCACCTGCTCGACGCGCTCGAAATAGGGCGCCAGACCGTCGGGACCGTAGCCCGCAAGCCCCAGCTGCACCTCCCAGCTGCGGGCGACGCGATCGGGCAAGCGATAGCAGGTGCCGCTGTTCACCGTCGTCGATCCCCCAACTGAGCGACCCGTGGGCAGAAAGATCGCCGCGTTGCCGAGCGTGCTGGTCATGCCCATGTCGCGGTAGAGCAGGTGCTGCATGCGGAAGGTGCTGCCGGTGAAGTCCTGGCGACCGTAGTACAGCCCCTCTTCCAGCAGCAGCACGGCATGTCCGGCC
>DAORCZ010001303.1:0-2354 GCA_035345735.1 Pseudomonadota bacterium
GCTTTCTTGGCGGTCGCTGCACTCGTTGCGCTGTGTCCGCCTGCGGGCTGGGCTGCTGGACCGGCCAGTGGACTTGGCAGTGAGCCGGCTGAGCCAGTCGCTCCTCCACCGACGGTGGCTGCCCCGCCGAGTGCTGCCCCGGACTCGTCCGCGCCGGTCCCTGCCTCGCCATCGGTCAGCCCGCCGCCTGCCGCCCCTGCTGCCCCTGCCGCCCCCGCTGCAGCCGATCCCGGGGGGGCTCGCCCGGATGCGCTGCGCGATGTCGATCGCCGCATCGGCGACCTCAAGGACCAGATCTTTCGCGCCAAGGCTCGTCTGAGCCTGCTGTCGGAAAAGCACCTGCGCAGCAGCGAGGGCGGGGTGCCGACGAGCGTGACGCAGCAGAACCAGCTGGGTGTGCTGTATCGCTTGGTGCGGGTGGTCTATGAAGTGGATGGCCGCGAGGTCTTCCGTCGCGAAGATGCCGCCCAGAGCCCGATCCCAGGCGGCGAGCTGCCCGTCTGGGATGGCACGCTGCGACCCGGCGAGCACACGCTGAGCGCGACGCTGCTTTACCGCGGCAACGGCAATCGCGTGCTGTCGTACTACGACCAGTACACCTACACCGTGAACGCCGCCCACCGCTTCTCCGTCGTCGATGGTACGGGAATGCGGATCCGCGTCCTGTGCCGCGAAAAGGGCAACTTCGCGACGACCGCCGTCGAAAATCGCCCGTTTATCGAGTTTCAGGTCGAGGACGGATCGGCCCGCAAGCCTGCGGCGGAAAAAGGTGCTGATGGCCCCCGCTGAGCGCGATAAGCCGGGCCGACGCGGCAGCGCGCGGTCGTCCGGTAGAAGCCCCCGCCGCGTCGGCGTTCCCAGCTGGCAGCGATCGCTTCTGGGGCTTGCCTTGTGGATTGGCAGCGCGTTCCCGGCGCTCGCGCAGGAGCCCCCGCCTGCCGTCTCGGCAGAACAGCTGGCGACGCGGATTGCCGAC
Source organism: Pseudomonadota bacterium (assembly GCA_035345735.1). GTDB lineage: Bacteria > Myxococcota_A > Polyangia > Palsa-1104 > JAEUJZ01 > JAEUJZ01. The sequence goes on from DAORCZ010001303.1 coordinate 977, forward strand.
GCTCAGCGCCTGCTGCGGCTACACAACGCGCCGGCCGCCGCGACGCTGCTCTCTGAGCTGTGGGCCGGGACTGCCGAATCGCTGCCGCCGGGCCATCGCAGCGAGATCCTGTATCTGCTGGGCGTTGCGCTCAGCGAAGCGGGCGAGCTTCGACCGGCCGAGCGTGTGCTGGTTGAGCTGGTCGATCAGCGCGGCGGTCCCGTCGCAGCGCCGTATTACGGCCAGGCCCTGGTGCGTCTGATCTGGCTGGCCACCGAGCTTGACAGTCCCGAGCGCGTACCGGAGTGGCTGGAGCGCCTAGGCCGCCTACCCGCCGACGAGCGACCCGCCGATGCGCCCTACATCATCGGCCGCTACCACTTCGCGCGGCAGCGCTATCGCGATGCTCGTGCCGCCTTCGCGCAGCTCGCTTCCGATCGTCCCGAGAGCCTGCGCGCCCGCTACTTCATCGCTGCCGCGCAGGTCGCCGAGGGGGCTTTGGGCGAAGCCGAGGCCGGCTTTCAGGCCCTGGTCGATCTGCCGCTGCCGCCAGGCGATGACGATCGCCGAGTGCGCGAGCTTTCCTATATGGCGCTCGGCCGCATCTATCTGTCGCGTCGCGAGCTGGACAAGGCCCGCGAGGCCTACCTGCACATCTCGCAGAAGAGCGATCTTTTCCGCGAAGCCGTCTATGAAGCCGCCTGGGGCGCCATCCGCGCCGGGGAGTACGCTCGCGCCGAGGAGTCGCTGCAGCTGCTCCTCCTGGCCTATCGCGACGCGCACGAGACGAGCTACGCCAGCATGGAGGCCAAGCTCCTCCTCGGCCAGCTGCTCTTGCGGCGTGGCGGACTAGATCGTGCCAGCGACTGGTTTGCCCAGGCCCGCGCCGAAGCTACGCCCGTGGTCGAAGCGCTGCGCGACAAGCTGACTAAACAGGCCCCCGAGGAGCCCCGTGCCGCTGCTGGGATGGCTCCGCCGACCGTTCGATCACCGTCGCTCGACGATATCGCACCGAAGGCCGCGCACGCTCTTTTGCGGGCGGACCGCGAGGTCATGCGGTTCCTCGCCGTGGGGCGCGAGCTTGGCAGCCTGCAGCGCGACGTGGCCGAGGTGCAAAGCAGCATCACCGTCCTCGATCGCCGCTTGACGGAGGCACTGCGCGCAGGGGGCGACGCGGCGCTCGCCGATGGCCTACGTGTCAGCCTGCATCGCGAGCGCGAGAGCCTGCGGCTGCAGACGCAAGCGCTGGGGCAGGCGCAGACGGACGCAACCCAGCTGGGGAGTGCGCTTTTGCCCGCGGCGCTGGAAGCCGCGCACAAAAAGTTTGCCGAGCTGCGCCTGCGTGCCGAGGCCGGTGAGCTGGATGTCGCCTGGGCCCGCAAGGTCCAGCACAGCGACA